>NZ_JBMDKC010000089.1:0-23154 GCF_057809515.1 Bacillus sp. FG16 | reverse complement strand
TTATTCGCTAAAATCAAAATGATTCCAGAATGTTGGGAACCCCTAAAGGGTTTCCAAACACTCTGAGAAAGATATCCCCTTTGGGATATCTTTTGTTTTTTAGAATTGACTAAGCTATAAAACCATATATTTAAACCGTAATATAACTAATACGGGGGGATATATGTATGGAACAAAAGGAATTGCGCTTACGGAACGTACAATATTTGATTTGTGATATTATGGATGCAATGAATGTGGAGAGTGAAAAGAAGAATCTAGAAACATTGCAGAAAGTAATTGACCACCTTTCAGGGGCGATCGGGGATTTGGTAGATCCAGCCAGTACGTATTCAATCGATTATGTAGAGAGAAAAGTTCATACAGCACATTATTTATTGTTTAAAAATGATCGGAAAGCGTATTTATGTAGAAAATAAAAAAGAGATGTTTTATTATTTTCTTACATATTGATAATGATTATCATGTAGAGGGAGTTTGTATGAAAATCCGAAGAAATAAAAATAAATTCCAAGTTGACACATATGAATTGCAGAATTAAAATGAAAAGAAATCGAATACAATACATTAGAAGCTAATCAGATAAACTGAAGGCGCACAATGTTCACGTTTGTGAATATATTGTGTGCCTTTTTCTATTGTATAAACTAGGGGGGCTTAACGATGAAAAAGTGGGGTAAGACAGCGTTTATGAAAAGTACAGGTGTTTTATTATCAGCAGTTGTACTTTTATCAGGGTGTGGTTCGGCAACATCCACTAGTAATTCTGAAGGAAGTGGAGATAAACAAACAGTTGAGCTTTTAAATGTTTCGTATGATCCAACGAGGGAGTTATATCAAGATTTCAATAAAGATTTTGCGAAGTATTGGAAAGAGAAGCATGGGCAAACAGTAAATGTAAAACAATCACACGGGGGATCTGGAAGTCAAGCGCGCTCTGTTATTGATGGCTTAGAAGCAGACGTTGTTACACTAGCACTTGCTTATGATATTGATGCGATTAGTAAGAAAAAACAATTAGCAGAAGATTGGCAGAAGCGACTTGCGAATAATTCCACTCCGTACACGTCAACAATTGTATTTCTTGTTCGAAAAGGAAACCCGAAAGGAATTAAAGACTGGGATGATTTAACGAAAAAAGGTGTGTCTGTCATTACACCAAACCCAAAAACATCAGGCGGGGCACGTTGGAACTATTTAGCGGCGTGGGGATACGCACTGAAAAAATATAATAATAGTGAAGATAAGGCGAAAGAGTTTGTTAGCCAAATTTATAAAAACGTAGAAGTATTAGATTCAGGAGCGCGCGGAGCAACGACAACATTTGTTGAAAAAGGAATTGGTGACGTATTAATCGCATGGGAAAATGAAGCGTTATTATCTCAAAAAGAGCTTGGAAAAGATAAATTTGAAATTGTAACCCCTTCTATTAGTGTACTTGCAGAACCACCAGTAGCGGTTGTAGATAAAGTCGTTGATAAAAAAGGAACGAAAAAAGTAGCAGAAGGGTATCTTGAATATTTGTACTCAGAAAAAGGACAGGAAATTGCGGCGAAAAACTTTTATCGTCCTCGTAATGAAAAAGTAGCAGAAAAATATGCATCCCAATTTCCGAAAGTTCAATTATTTACAGTAGATGAACTATTTGGTGGCTGGAAAAAAGCACAAGAAAAACACTTTAATGACGGCGGCGTATTCGATAAAATTTATCAAAAATAATGCGTACTACTAAAGGGGGATGAGGTGAAAGAGGATGAGGAAGAAGCGTGTTTTACCAGGGTTTGGATTATCGCTTGGATTTACAATGTTGTACATGAGTTTATTCGTACTTATACCACTTTCTATCGTATTTATTCAAACTTCACAGTTAGGTTGGAAGAAGTTCGCTGGGGTTATAACGAACGAGCGTGTGTTGCATTCCTATCAAGTTAGTTTTACAACTTCATTTGCAGCTGCTATTGTAAATGCCATTTTCGGTTTATTAATAGCTTGGGTGCTCGTACGCTACAAATTTCCAGGGAAACGACTATTAGACGGACTCATTGATTTACCGTTTGCACTTCCGACAGCTGTAGCTGGTATTACACTTACAACGCTTTATGCGGAAAATGGATGGATTGGGAAAATATTTAGTCTGTTTCATATAAAAGTAGCTTTTACACCACTCGGAATTATCGTTGCGCTTACTTTTATCGGTTTACCATTTGTCGTTCGAATGGTGCAACCAGTGCTGCAAAATATTGATAAAGAAGTAGAAGAGGCGGCTTCGAGTTTAGGTGCATCCCGCTTGCAAATATTTGTGAAAATCATTTTACCAGAGATCTTTCCCGCTCTTCTTGCAGGTTTTTCACTCGCATTTGCAAGAGCATTAGGAGAATACGGATCTGTCGTTTTCATCGCAGGTAATATGCCGATGAAAACAGAAATTGCACCACTGATGATTATGACGAAACTAGAACAATATGATTACGCGGGGGCAACAGCTGTAGCGACCGTGATGCTTATTATTTCTCTCCTTTTCCTTCTGCTTATTAATATGATTCAGAGCTGGAGTAGAAGGCATGAACTAAAAAGTGAATAGGAGGAGAGAAAATGGAACCAACAGTATTAGAAAAGAACATAGTAAAAAGCGTATCAGCTAAAAAAGAATCTAAGCTTGTACCAGGCGTATTAATTACGATTACAGTTTTATTTTTATCTCTCTTTCTATTACTGCCGCTCATAACTATTTTTCTAAAAGCTTTTGAAAGAGGGATGGATGTATACATTGCCGCTATTACAGATCAAGAAGCATTTTCAGCAATTAGGTTAACGCTTCTCGTTGCGTTAATCGTTGTGCCTCTTAATACGATATTTGGGGTAGCGGCCGCGTGGCTTATTACAAAGTTTCAGTTTAAAGGAAAACAAGTATTACTCTCTCTTATTGAACTGCCGTTTGCTGTGTCACCAGTTATCGCAGGATTAGTATTCGTTTTACTTTTCACACCGAGGGGTGCTCTTGGCGAATGGTTACTTGAACATGGAGTGAAACTCATTTTCTCTGTACCAGGCATTATTATCGCAACAATCTTTGTAACCTTCCCGTTCGTTGCACGTGAATTAATTCCGATTATGCAGGTGCAAGGGAAAAGTGAAGAAGAGGCAGCTTTATCACTTGGCGCAAGTGGCTGGAAAATGTTTTGGCGCGTTACACTTCCAAATATAAAATGGGGTCTTTTATACGGCATGATTCTATGTAATGCCCGTGCTATCGGTGAGTTTGGAGCCGTTTCTGTCGTATCAGGTCACGTGCGTGGTATTACGAATACGATGCCGCTTCATATTGAAATTTTGTACAATGAATATCAATTTTCAGCAGCATTTGCAGTAGCGACGTTAATGTCATTAATTGCAGTGTTTACACTCATTATAAAAAACTGGATTGAATGGCGAATGGAAAAACGCCAATGAGAGGGGGATTACGGTGAGTATTAAAATTCAAGGTGTATCAAAGCAATATGGTACATTTCAAGCACTAACAGACATTCATTTGGATATTCCAAAAGGTGAACTTGTTGCCTTATTAGGCCCGTCAGGTTCTGGGAAAACGACGTTATTACGCATTATTGCAGGATTAGAAGAAGCGGATGGAGGCTCTGTTTCATTTGATGGGGAAGATCTAACAGACATTCACGTGAAAAACAGGCAAGTCGGTTTCGTCTTTCAGCACTATGCGCTCTTTAAACATATGAATGTATTTGAGAATGTCGCTTTCGGTTTAAAAGTAAGAAAGAAAAGCTTAAGACCGTCAGCAGAAGCGATAGAAGAAAAGGTAACAGAATTATTAAAGCTCGTAAAAATGGATGGCTTTGCTAAACGTTATCCAGCGCAATTATCTGGTGGACAACGTCAACGTATTGCACTAGCCCGGGCACTTGCAGTCGAACCGAAAATTTTATTACTCGATGAACCGTTCGGTGCACTCGATGCGAAGGTGAGAAAAGAATTACGCAGATGGCTCCGAAAATTACATGACGAATTTCAAATTACGAGCGTATTCGTAACGCATGATCAAGAAGAAGCGTTAGACGTTGCAGACCGCATCGTTGTAATGAATGAAGGCTGCATTGAACAAATGGGAACACCGGAAGAAGTATATGAAAACCCAGCAAGTCCGTTTGTATATGACTTTTTAGGAAATGTAAATTTATTTCACGGCCGCGTTCATAAAGGAAAACTAAATGTAGGATCGGTCGAACTAGAAGCACCAGAGCATAAGCACGTTTCCAACGTAGACGGAATAGCCTACGTAAGGCCGCATGACTTATCAATCTCTCGTACGAAACAAAGCATAGATGCAATCCCGGCAAAAGTATCTTATTCTCACGCAGTCGGAAATGTCGTATATGTAGAATTAAAACGAGACGAAACAGATGAATATTTAGAAGCAGAAATTACGAAAGAACAGTTCAAACAGCTGAACATTCAAGCGGGTGATTTCGTATACGTACAGCCGAAAGAAGTGAAAGTGTTTATTCCGGAGGATTTTGTAATTTAAGAGTGTTTACTCTTAAATTACAAAATCTATTAATAAGAAAAGGTCTCCTAAAAGATATTTTAGGAGACCTTTTCTTTGTTTATCGTAATAACTTTTTCTCATATGAAATGTAGTCGGAAGTTTGTATATATAATAGCGGAGCGTGTTCACACAACTATTTGGTACGAGTAGTAATGAAGATATTCTTCCTACGTTCTTACATAAAATTTTTAATTTTGGATATTTGTATCATATGTTTCTGCGACAAACACAAAGTCTACATGCTCTTTATCAATAAAAATACTTGTTTTAGATGGAAGACCTGTTATGGTAGAAACAATATCAACCTCAACAAGGTCAAATCCTACACGATAAGCATCTTCAATTTCAATTCCACCAGTTAGAAAATGCAATCCATCCCCAAATGACTTAAATACAAATACATTTTCTTTCAAACTTTTATTATCCATTTCAATCCATTCTTCGTTAATATAAATCTTAAATGTCGTGCACTTTGGAACACACTCGATGTGATGTATCCCTTTATAACTATTAAGCGAAAACATATAGGTATGAGTTTCTTTAAAGTTAATATCTATCCCGTATTTAAAAGCAAAAGTTTTATATACCATCTCATAAAACAATGGCATTACAATATCATCCCATGCGTCATAGGCAAAAGCATGAATTGGTATTAGATGAGGATATAAACTTACAATCGCTTTTTGAAAATTAAGTAAGATGGTTGTATCTGTAATTTCTTTTAAAGAATCATCTATTTCATGATCATAATCTTTCGAAATTCTGTTATCAATCATATGACAAACTCCTTACATAGTCTTCTCTATACTACGTTTTTCCGCATCATCAGTTACGTTCCTTCTTCAACTAAATTGCAAGTTTAACCGATGATTCCAAAAGGCCCTTGTCTTATTTTATCAATCGTTAAATGGGGTGGGGATACTACAAGCATTAATGAGATAAGAAATCGTCTTTTCTTTTTTATGATAGATTTATTTATCTTTAAACTTCAATTATATAATAAAAAAAGTATTCTGTGATTATGTTTAGGAAAATGTTGTTAAATTGTCGGATTTTGTACACGAAATATTCTAAATTTTAAAATTATATTTACTTTACTCTTTCTTTTATTTAAATTTGGATATGTAACATTGTTGTGTTAAAAAATATTTTAGCGAGGTGAGTTTATGGAAGGTAAGAAACAAAAGAAATGGTATAGGTACTTAATCCAACTTATTGTAGTTGCATTAATTGTTACTTCTATACCACTGAGCGGATTGGCGGAAACGGCACCACCGTTTACACCATCTCCAAATTCAGAACAAATTCCAGAAGTGGAAAAGAAAGAGGAGCAGGAATTACCAGCTCCACATCCAGATCAATTAAAGAAGGATAAGGCTAAAGCACAGGCGAGTCCGACTGAGATTGTAGAAGAAAGAACGGAAACCGAAAAGGTTTTTGATAACAATGATGGTACTTTTACAAAGAGGGTATATACGGAACCGATTCATGCAGAGAAAGATGGAAAGCTAGAAGAGGTTTCACCGAAATTAGTAGAAGCACCAAATGAAAAAATTGTAACGGAAAATACAACATTAGAACCAGAGTTCGAGAAAGCGACACAAGATGGAAAGTACGTTCAATTTAAAGTAAAAGATCATACTATTCAGTATAAACTAATAAGTGCAAATGGTGAAACAGGTGAAATGAAGCCATCACCAGTCACTGCAACACATGAAAATAATACAGTATGGTATAAAGGGGTCTTCCCAAATATTGATTTAAAGAGTACGACATTCAATGAAAATGTAAAAGAAGATTTTGTATTACGTGAGTATACAGGACACCACATTTTTACATTTGCATTAGACACAGATTTAACACCTAGCTTACAGGAAGATGGTTCAATCGACTTCCAAGATGAGAAAAAAGAAAAAGTATTCACATTGCCGAAACCATATATGAATGATTCCAATGTGGACCAGCAATCAGGTGAGGCTGTAACGTCAGATGCAGTTCGCTACAATATTGAGAAGAAAGATGAAAAAACATATACATTAACTGTTACTGCCGACCCGCAGTGGCTACAAGCACCAGAGCGAAAATATCCGGTATATGTAGACCCTTCGGTTCAGTTGAAGGATTTTGATAATGCATATGCTTCAAGTGCATATCCAACTGTCAATTATTCAGGAGGAAAGCTTTGGGATGCTGGTCAAAATGCTTATACGTTAAAAGTAGGATATTATGATGGGTCATCTGGGACAAACTTTGCATTTATTAAACCAGACGTTTCGAGTTTTAAAGGTGCAAATATTGAAAGTGCAACATTCAATGTACATACCATTTGGCATTATTATGCGAATCAACCAAATGGTGTTTGGTTAGATGAAGTAACGAGTGCCTGGAATGAAGGTAGTTTAAATTGGAATAATAAACCTGGTTCAAATAATATTGCACATGCTGATGTAACAAGAGGACAATTGGCGAAGTTTAATGTAACTAACACAGTAAAAGCATGGGTAGAAGGCGCGAGACAAAACAATGGCTTTAAGCTACATGCAAATGGTAATGGTCAAAACCATTGGAAGAAATTCATTGCAGCTGAAAATGGAACGAATGCACCATTCTTGGAAGTGAAATATTCCTACGCAAAACCGAATAAGCCAAGAGTACAAGCTTACTCAAATGGCAGTGGGAGTGGTTCAGGTCACTTCAATGTACAATGGGACGCAGTTCCAGGAGCAACAGGTTATAAAGTTGCCATTTTTAATGGATATGACTATGAATATATTCCTGTTGGGAATGTGACAAGCTGGACGACGAAAGATAAAAAAATATTCCCGACGCCAGAAGAAATTGCACAAGGGCGTTACTGGATACATGATGATGGAAACGGTGCAGAAGCGCCTACTAACCCAGGACAAATATATAAAAATGCTTACGAGGCAGGAGGTCCGTACGGGGATTATAGCGGAAGAAGTAGCTACTGGATTCGTATTGTAGCAGAGTATCCGTTTGAGGATAGTCCACTTTCAGATGAAATAGTTCCATTTATTCCATTAGAACAAGTGAAAAAGCCAGACGGATCGGCCTATATTAATGCGACAGATAAGGAAACAGGATATGTCACATTAAAGTGGGATGCAGTTCCAGCGGCTGCAGGCTATAAAGTTTGGATTTATAACGGAAAAGATTACGAAGCGTTCGATGTAGGAAATAAAACAAATTGGACAACGCAAAATGAGAAAATTTGGCCAACGAAAGATGAAATTGCAAAAGGCCAATATTTACTTCATCATGATAAAAAAGGTGCAGAATTAGCAGTTGATCCATCACCTGTGTATAAGAATTCTGGCGGAATTTATGCTGGGTTTAAAAATTATTGGTTCCGTGTAACAGCGTATAGTAAAGCCGGACATGCTGAAAGCGAAATTTCGCATGAGTTTGTACCTAAATTTGCTCAAGACTTTGGGTTTATAGGGATGTTTGATTACTGGGCATCAGTTCCGGTACTAAATGGTACAGTGAATGCTACAAATGGTAACTTTATTATGAGTGAGAAAGATATTACGTTATCAGGGCGCGGACCGGATGTATCAGTAGAAAGAACGTATAATAGCCAAAGTAAAAAAGTAGGTTTATTTGGTACAGGTTGGTCTAGTGGATTAGAAGAAAGAATTTTGGCTGAAGGAAATGGAAACTTACTATTAATTTCTGCCGATGGCGCAAATATTACTTTTACTAGAACGGGAGATAATACGTACCAAGCTCCTACTGGTATATATTTAGAAATTAAACAAGTATCAGGCGGATATGAAATAAAAGATAAAGACCAAACAGTTACTTTCTATAAATCTGGAGATGCACAAGGGCGTATCCAGTATACAAAAGATAAATACGGAAATACGACGACATATGAGTATGATGGGGAATCACGTTTATCAAAAGTGAAAAATGCTTCTGGCAAAGAGTTAGTCGTACAATATGATGGAAATAATAAAAAAGCAGCAAGAGTAATCGGCCCAGATAGCAAAACGATTACATTTAAATATGATGGAGATTTACTCGTTTCTTCTACAACACCAGAAGGAAAAGCATATAAATACGGATATGACAATGGTTTACTAACATCTATTTATGATCCGCAACATACAGATGCAAAACCATATAAAACATCGTATGCATACGAGAATAATAGATTAGTAAAAGTAACGGACCCATTAGGAAAAGCTACGACATTAGCATATAATACAGATGCGAAAGAAGTTACGTTAACGAATCCTAAAGGACGTAAAACTGTTTATACGTATAACGATGCTGGAAACCCAGTCAAAACAGTTGAAGATTCTGGACGTCTAAATTTAACGACAACGTATGAATATAATGCAAATAACCTAGTAAAAACAACAACTCCTAAAAATCAAACAGAAACAGCGACCTATGATGGTAATGGGAATGTAACTTCTGTTACTGATGAAATGGGAACAGAAAAGTTTGAGTACAATAAAGACAACGGGCTTATAAAAGCGACAGATAACGAAAATCGTGAAACAACAGTTGCTTATAAAGCAGCGAATACAGAAGTGTCTGAAACTGACCAAGCAGCAAATACATCATCTTTCATGCAGTATGATCAGTTTGGAAATCCAATTGCAACAACTAGAGAGCTGGGAACAGGAGAAAACCTGATTCAAAATCCAAGCTTTGAAATGAATGGTACGGAAAAATGGGTACCAGTAAATGCGAATAATTCCGGATCTATTATAAAAGATGCAACATCAGCACCAGGTGGTCTGGGCGGAGAATCATCACTTAAAATTTCAACAAAAGCAACGAATAATGATTGGGGCTATATTGCTGCAATTCAAGAAGTAACGTTAGAACCAAATACAACGTATACGTTAAGTGGTATGATAAAAACGGATTTAGCCAATGGTGCTGGTTTCTTCAATGTACAGTTATTAAATGAAAACGGTGCTGGTGTAGATGGTGGATGGCATGATACTCGTCACAATAAAGTTCAAGGAACGAGGGATTGGGTTAACCGTCAAGTTACTTTTAAAACAACAGAACAAACGAGAAAAGTACAAATCTATTTACAAGTAGAAAATGGCGGTTCTGCTACGAGTGGTTCTGTCTGGTTTGATAAGATTCAACTAGAAAAAGGTGAAGTTTCTTCTAGCTTTAACCCAATTGAAAATAGTAGTTTAGAAAATATGGCGGGAAATGGCTGTATGCCAGGTTGGATTAGAGGAGATGGAACAAGCTGTGATCCGAAAGATGTTTCTCAGCAAGAGAGCTTTACGGGACATTCATCTATTGTATTAGAGCGTAGCCAATATGGAGGATCAGATGTTGGCTATAGTAAAAGAGTTATATTGAATCAGAAAAAGGCAGAAACATTAACGCTAACAGGAATGTCTAAATCTGAAAATGTAGAAAATGATGCGCCAGATAAACTTTCTCGAGACTATGCGATTTGGGCGGATGTACATTATCAAGATGGCAGTGGTGAAAATTATCAAGTAAAATTCCCAAGCGGTACAAATGATTGGAATCGTAGTGCGGTTGTAATTCCAGCTAAGAAACCAATTAAACATATTCAGGTGTACCTATTATTTAGAAACAATAATAAAGGGAAAGTATGGTTTGATGATATTCGTTTACTAGAGGGTAACGCTCTTATTAAAAACGAGTACGACAACGACGGAAATGTTGTTGCGACGTATGATGAAGAAGGACAGAAGAATACATTCACATACGATGCATCAGGAAATAAAAAGAGCGAAACCGATGAAAAAGGAAATACAAAACTATATGATTACAACAAAGATAATCTATTAACGAAGGTTACCTTAAAAAATGGTACTTCTGTAAGCTATCTTTATGATCATAATGGAAACACAACAGAAAAATCTGTCATGTTTGGTGGGAAAACGCAAACACACAAATATGAATATGATGTAGATAATAAAAATACAGTGTATATCGATGCGTTGAACCGTCGTATTGAACATACGTACGATGAAAATGCAAACAAGATTAAAACAGCAATGCCAAACGGTTCTATTTTAGAGTCTGTATATGATACAGCAGATCGCGTCGTTGGTGAAAAGCGCAATGGAAAAGATTCATTTACATTTGAACGTGATCAAAATGGACAAGTTACGAAAGTGAAAGACCATGTCAACGGTGTAGAACGAACAAAAACATACGATAAGGCTGACCGCGTTACAAGTGCAACAGATAGCCGAGGCGGAAAAATTGACTGGGCATATCACGACAAAGCAAACAGTAAGACAGAAAAGTTAAAAGAACAAACAGTAACGCAAGGTGGATACACAAATAAAGTATCGTATGACTACAACACGCTAGATCAAAACATTCGTGTGACGGATGGTTCGCAAACGTATCGATTTGATTACGATGATCAAGGAAATGTTCGTACGTATACAGCTGGAAATGGTTCAGGTTCTACTTTCAACTATGACCATGCGAACAAGATTAAAGATTTAGTAGTAGGTACATCAAATAGCATTCTACTTTCGGAACGCTATGAATATGACCAATCAGGCAACCGCACGAAGATTAAACATGAAGGTGCGGGCGGAAAAGTAACAGAAACAAACTTTGTATATGACCCGATTAACCAACTATTAAATGAAACATTACCAAACGGAACAACTAAATCATACACATATGATGGATTTGGAAACCGTACAAGTGTGAAAGTTATAGAGAATGGAAAAGAAACAAAGTCTATAGCAGCAACATTCAATGAAGGAAATCAACTTGTAAAATTCGGAAATGAATCGTTAACATATGATGCGAATGGCAATCGTACATCAGACGGAAAGTACAAGTATACATGGAATGAAAATGACCAAATTGTAGCGATTACAAAACAAGGTGAGAGCAATGCATTTGCGACTTATAAATATGATAATGATAGTCGTCGTATTGAAAAGAGTGTAAATGGTCAAGTAACACGTTATTTCTATGATGGAGATAGTATTAATCCGTTATATGAGACGGATGGTAGTGGAAATGTTCTTCGTCAATATGTATACTCAACAAGTGGCGCGCGTCTAGCGATGAAATCAAAAGGAGAAACGTTATACTACCACTACAACCCTCGTGGTGATGTCATTGCAATGACAGATCAAAATAGAGAAGTTGTAGCAACGTATGAATATGATTCATGGGGTAACGTATTAAAGAGCGACGCAAAAGGTATCGCAGCAGATAATCCATTCGGATATGCAGGATACATGTATGATAAAGAAATTGGTATGTATTATCTGATTGCACGTTACTATAATCCAGATCATGGTGTGTTCTTATCGGTGGATCCAGATCCGGGTGATGAGGATGATCCGGTTACTATGAATGGGTATACGTATGGTGATAATAATCCGGTGATGATGGTGGATCCGGATGGGCATTGGGCATATCGTCCTTGGGGAACGACACAATTGTGGGTTTATGATAAGAGAACGGCTTATGCCAATGATAGAGCAGTACGAGCCGGAATAAAAGGTTGGGCAGAGAGCTATAGTTTTAATCTTATGGGTGGAGGGAATTTTGTTAGTAAATTGGGACCATTTATAACGGGAGCATCTAAAGGGTGGAAACAATCTAAAACAAAATCAAAGGTAAAGGCATCTCAAGTAAAAGTTGGAAATCGAAAAGGGATGCAAAGTGTGTTGAAAGGTGCAGGTAAACAAGCAATAAAGGCTGCTATAGTAAGAGGTAGTAAAGCTGTAGGAGTATATGGGTTTGCTGCGGACGCAGGCATCTTCTTGTATGAATATCAAAAAGAGTATAAAAAAGCCTATATAAATTATAGGCCTAAGAAGAAAAAAAGAAGATAGGAGATGGTTTTTATTGAAGGTGGAGCAATTATTACATGGAGTATAGGGATAGGTTGGATTTTATATTTGTCAATAATGTTCTTAAAATCAAGAGAATACATTCCGTTTACTATTACAGTAATATGGCTCATATATATAATAGTTATAATCTTCACTCCATATTTTAACTTTTTAAGTTGGGGTATTAAAATTTTGATTTTATTCTTTTTTGCGCTGGCTGTTTGTTGCTCATTTGTGTTTTATAAAACTAGGTGATTTCTTTTATTAATAGAAATTGTGTAGTTGATTGGAAGTACGATGATAGTAAGTAGGGACATAACTTTATGTCCTTACTTATATAGGAAGAGATAGATCAACTTGTTGCCTTAACGAGAAAAGGTGAAAAGAACGTAAACGGACAAGTAACCCGTTACTTCTACGACGGTGACAGCATTAACCCGCTATACGAAACAGACGGGAACGGAAAAGTCCCCCGACAATACGTTTACAACAAAGACGGCGTCCGCCTAGCAATGAAAATCCAAGGTCAATCGGTATACTACCACTACAACCCGCGCGGTGACGTAATAGCAATGACCGACAAGGATGGACAAATAGTCGCAAGCTATGAATATGATGCATGGGGGAACGTCCTAAAGAGCGAAGCGAAAGGAATCGCAGCGGATAATCCATTCGGGTATGCAGGATACATGTATGAGAAAGAAATTGGTATGTATTACTTAATTGCAAGATACTATAACCCAGATCATGGTGTGTTCTTATCGGTGGATCCAGATTCAGGTGATGAGGATGATCCAGTAACGCAGACTGGGTATACGTATGGTGATAATAATCCGGTGATGATGGTGGATCCGGATGGGCATTGGGCATATCGTCCTTGGGGAACGACACAATTGTGGGTTTATGATAAGAGAACGGCTTATGCCAATGATAGGGGAGTAAGAGCGGGAATAAAAAGTTGGGTTGAGAGCTATGGTTTCAATTTTTCTGGAGCTGGTAACATAGCGGGGAAGGTTATGCCTTTTGGAATAGCTGGATATGCAGGTTGGTCTGGATCTATAAAACAATCCAAACAAAAAGCAGGTAGCGTAAAAGTTGGCAATCGAGTCGGAAAACATGTAGTTGTGAATAATGCGAAAAAAACAGCGACTAAAGCACTAATTATGAGGGGAAGTAAGGCTTTGGGGGTATATGGATTTCTTCCAGATGCAGGAGTATTTTTAGATGGATATTATAAAGGGTATAAAACAGCATATAAAAATTATAATCCTAAAAGAAACTCTAAGAAAAGTAAGAGATAGGAGCGGTATATGTCTAGTAGTGAAATTATTTATGGTGTTTTTGCTTTTGGCTGGATTATATATGCTGTAATTATTACTTGGAGGGCAAAAGAATATAAGAGATTGAGTGTAGTGTTAATATTATTAGTTTATATGATTTTGATAGCTTTTACTTCTTATTTTGATTTTTTTAGTTGGAAGGTTAAATGTTTAGTTGTATTTTCTTTATGTGTGCTTTTTATCATAGTTGGCTTTTTTGAAAAAGAAAAGTAAAGTTGACTCAGTGTATCTCAAAATTTAAACAGTTAGTTTAATTTTGGGGTACACTTTTTTATTTAACATAACATCTTCATTCTTTAAGAATAGAGGAGGATAAAAGATACATGGATAAAGAATATGAACAACTAATAGTTAGGAGTTTTTCCCAAAAAAATCCAGGATGGAATTATTTTTGAACTAACTTCACCCAAAAAAAGAATGAAGGCATTAGGTCGTTTGGCGCATAATTATGATACTATCTTAAATTCTATGTATTTTGAAGCTATCCCAAAAAATATGGTATACGCTGAGGGAATATCAACTCAATTAAAAAGCTATGGAGCAAATGATTCTTGTTACGTAATGTCCCTTATTAGTGAAATTGATGGGAGTTTTATGAAATTAGAATGTGCAATAGAAAAAGTTATGTGGCGTGGTTTACCTTGCTTAATTTCATGCATACCGAATAAATTATTATATTTTCAAGCTGAGCAGGTGAGCGGTCCCCCTGAAAGATATATTCTACGTAAAAGTTGAATAAACTAAAAAATTCATCCCTATAAAAATATATACAAGGCACAAGAAATAGTGACACCATCAATACATTATATGAGTTATATGGAAATGGAACTATACTTCGTCAATATGTATATGCTACAAGTGGTACGCGCCTAGCGATGAAATCACAAGGGCAAACGCTATACTATCACTATAACCCACGTGGTGATGTAGTCGCGATGACGGATCAAAATAGAGAAGTTGTAGCAACGTATGAATATGATTCATGGGGTAACGTATTAAAGAGTGACGCAAAAGGTATCGCAGCAGATAATCCATTTGGATATGCGGGATACATGTATGATAAAGAGATTGGCATGTATTATCTGATTGCGAGATACTACAACCCAGAGCATGGTGTGTTCTTATCGGTGGATCCTGATCCGGGTGATGAGGATGATCCGGTTACTATGAATGGGTATACGTATGGTGATAATAATCCGGTGATGATGACAGATCCGGATGGGCATTTAGCATGGATGGTATTAAACGCAGGATTCGCAGCTTATGATGGGTATCAAGCGTATAAAAAGAATGGTTGGAAAGCAGCTGCAGTAGCTGTTGGTGTCGGATTAGTTGGTGGAGCAGCTTATAAAGGTGCGAAATTAGCATATAATACATTTAAATATGGCAAAAAGCTTAATTTTACTAATACTACAGTTGGAAATTCTGTATCAAATTTTAGGGTTAATATAAGTCTGCGCCAATTACACAATAGATTAGGAAAAGCAGGATGGAATCAAGACATAACTTACCGAAATGGTTTGCAAATTAGGAATTTTACTAAAAACGGAAGGAAAATAACTACTCGCAATGGATCGAGTAATGGTGAGAATACTGCTGAGTATTATGGAAGAGGGAAGAAAAAAAAGAAAGATGTTATTAAATTTAGGTTAAAGGGAAAGGGGAAAAAGGTTGAGAAAAATAGATAGCTTATTTCAACTTACCGAGGAAGAGTATAGTTTTGTTTATAAAAGAATTGCCGAGATGGTAGATATGGAAAAAAGTTTACCAGAGTATGTAGTCAGGGGTGACCTTGATAAATATGTATTGTTATTTAGTTGTTATGATTTTGGTGCTGAGGGATTTATTGATTCGTTAAAACAAATAGGCGAAGTTTTAGGAGAGCGTACGGCATATATATGTACAAAACAAACTTTTCGATATCGAACTTTTCTATTTTGGACTAAGAGCGGATATTATGATGAAGATGTAAAAAAGGCAGCAAAGTTTGATGTGAATATATCATCAGAAGACTATTGGGATATTATCACATGGCGGGAAGAAAAGGATGGAAAAGAGTTCGGATGCTCACTGCGTGATCATTTTGTACTTTATATACTATTTTCTTCTGGAAAGGTATTGTTGGTGATTGATGTTCGTGACGACGTAGCGTTGCTAATTAGTGAAAAAGATATTTATAGGGATCAGATGATTGATACAACGATATGGCAGCCTCTTTCTGATTTTCTTATTGAAACGGAGGAGTACCATAAAGAAATTTTTCGCGATGGAGGAAAAAGGTATAGGAAAGCTTTAGTTGAAAACTATGCTGGTCTGCAATAAAGGAATGACAATGCAAGTATTGAAAGTAGTAATATTTTATACATGTCGTTCTAGGATTATAAAATTAATTCATTGCTAATATTCTTTTTAATGATGAGTGGAATATAAAGTTTTATAGATTCAGTGCATCTCGAAAATTAAACAGGTAATTTTTGAGATGCACTTTTTATTTTAAATAACCTATTACTCCTAAGGCAGAGAGTATCACCCTGTTATATGGGATAGATGGAAATGGGACTGCCCTTCGTCAATATATGCATTTAATAAATGGTGTACGTTGAGCAATGAAATCACGAAGATAAACAGTATACTACAACTTCTTCATGGTGACGTAGTCGCGATGACAGATCAAAATAGGGAAGCTGTAGCAACGTATGAATATGATGCATGGGGTAACGTATTAAAGAGTGATACGAAAGGTATCGCAGCAGACAATCCATTTGGATATGCGGGATACATGTATGATAAAGAAATTGGCATGTATTATCTGATTGCGCGTTATTATAATCCAGATCATGGAGTGTTCTTATCAGTGGATCCTGATCCGGGTGATGAGGATGATCCGGTTACAATGAATGGGTATACGTATGGTGATAATAATCCGGTGATGATGGTGGATCCGGATGGGCATAAAGCATGGAAAAAGAAAGCAAAACGTATTTGGTATGCAACAAAGGCTGGCGCGAAAGCTGGTGGGAAAGCGTGGGTTGATAGTTATCTGAGTATTGGAAAAGGGTTGGCTTTGGGCGCAGGGTATTTTTATGGGTATGCTACAGGTAAACAGAATTATATAAATAAAAATAAGCCGGTCTATAACAAAGCATATGTAAATAAAGCTGCTAGAAAAGCAGGTTTAAAAGTAGGTCTCAAAGCATTTTGGGGCTTTGGATTAATAGAAGATGCTTATGTTTTTGGTTCGGCAGCATACAAAGGGTATAAAAAAGCATATAAAAACTATCGCTAAAATAATAAAAAATTCAGAAAGTGATCTTGGTGAATATGATGATGAATTTTAATAGTGTAGAGAATTTATTTTCGATACTTTTAAAGTATCCAGTACGTATAATTTTAATATGTATTGGAATAGGCTGGATTTTTAAATGTATCAAACAAGGTTACTTATTTTCAGCCGTACTTATGTTAACGATACTTACACTACTTTTTATTGTTACATTTACAAACATATTAGGGTCTGTTTTAAATGGTATTCCTCTTGCTATACAATATGTTGGTGTAGTATTTTTGGTAATAATATCATGTGTTATATTTGATTATGAATCTTCTCGTAAGTAAACTACTCACAACTTATCGCTCTTGCAGACTGTTTCCTATGTATGTGTGTTGGGTTAGCCAGTGGGATTTTATAAAAGTAAAGGGGGAAGATAATTAGTAAAATGGAGATGAAAATACATTTATTGGTATTTCTGCTGAAAAAGAGACGTTATAGAGTGGTAACGATTTTAGTGTAAGTCTAATATATAATCATAACAGCCTTTACTCCATATAGGGCGTTCTTGATTAATAAAATTAATTTATTAATCATAATATCTTTGATGATTATTGGTTGTTGTTTTTGAAAAAGAAAAGTAAATTCAGTGCATCTCAAAATCTAAACAAATAGTTTGATTTTGAGATGCACTTTTTATTTTAAATAAACAGCAAACCTTATGTGTACTGCTGATGCTATGGAAAATAAACCTATACAATTCGGAAACGAATCTTTAACGTATGATGCGAATGGTAATTGTACATCTGATGGAAAGTTCCGTTAATTACAGAATGAAAGATTATATAACTTCTAACAATGCGCTTAATACGAGCGTAGCTATGATTAGAGAGTTTTGCATGTGTAGAATAACTCTAAAAATATAAGGATATATTCTGAGGGCGTATGATTATATAGTATATTTATTGATTCGAATCTTTAAAAGGAGGGGAAACATGGGGAAAATAATAGGGATTATTCTGATTATAGGTGGTATGATTCCATTAATTTATGCAATGATACAAATCTATCGGCAATGGAAAGAAAAAGGGTCTTCTTTTGCTCTTAAATCAATAATTTTCCTAGCCGTAAGCATTTTGCTAGATACTGCAACAACTATTATATTGTGTATGGCAACAGTATTCATTGGTATTTGTTTAATCATCTACACATAATAAGTTCAAGAAGGCTAACTTATCGATTGTTACTAATTGGAGGGATTGGATGAACTTCATTTTATATGGATCTAAACATACAGTTTTAGCTTCCGTTTTTGACTCATTTCAAGGTAGGGAAAAAGAGTTTAATTGGCTTATAACAGACATGGAGATTGTCGCACATCAGGAAGAGAAACTTATCCGAGATTATCCTAAAATGTCGCATCCAATAGTTTGGATAGCAGGTGAAGATCTTTCAAATCTCGTAAATAAATATAATCCTCAATTTATTTGGGGCGTACTATCTGCGTTTGATAAATCTATAAAAATTGATATTAATAATTTGCTTGTAGAGCCCTATGCAAATGGAAACGAAGGACTCTGGGTACCAAGTCCAAATATCCAGCACCCTCAAGCAAAACTTGAAATTGTTTGTTGGGATTCCAGTTTGATGTTGTTATTAAGTAACGATATAAATATTGATGATAAATTTAGAAATTACTTTAAAGAAGCTAGGGATTTAAATGCCTATAATTCGGAATTTTGATTTTAATGGAGACAACATTAATCCGTTATACGAAACAGATATGAAAAAGGGAACGGTATGCGTACTCTACAAGTAGCGTATTATAAGGTGAAAAGCGGATTCTCTATGAGGAGAATTAGATTATTATTGATTTATAAAAACAATTAGGAATAATAAACTTAATATTATTAAATGAGAATAGTAGGATGGAATAGGGATAAATATAACTTTGAGAGAAAAGAAGGTGTACTATGGAGTTTACATTCGAAAAGGTTCAACGTATTGAAGATGCAAATATATACCGTGTTAGTAATATAACTGATATTTATGAAACAGATTTATTTGATGATTATAATCGTAATGTTGATAATTTAAGTTTACTTGTTCAAGAGAGGATTAATCAGTTTATTGTACATGTAGATAAATCTGAGGAAAAAAATGTGAAAGAAGAAATAGAGTCTAAAAACATTTCCTACACAGTTTTTGATTCGGGAAGAAGGAACATTTTCTTTGTTTTTGATTCTATACCAAGGACAGAAGTATCATATATAATCAAGTATTTTTATGGTGTAAGTATAGAAAATACTTTTGCTATTATCAGTTTAGGAAATAGCGTTGGTATTAAACTAGAGGAAATAAATCAAAGTAAATTGATGAAGTGTTTAATGGGAGAATGTGTTGTACCACAAATCGAATTAGTTCCATCATCGGCGTGTGCATTTATTCAATATGATGGTGCGCTTTTAACAATTGCTAGTAATAATTTCGATATTTATGCAACATGAAAATAATAAGAGGTAATTAAATGATTTTTTTAGCGCAAGGAGATACTGGAGATATCCAAAGTTAATTAATATATATATGTCGCACCACTTATATTTTTCAGAAAAGGTAACTTTAAGAATATAGGAGGATAAAAGATACATGGATAAAGAATATGAAGAACTCATAGTTAGGAGTTTTTTTCAAAAAAAAATCCAGGATAGAATTATTTTTGAACTAACTTCACCTAAAAAAAGAGTGAAGGCATTAGGGCGTTTGGCGCATAACCATGACACTATCTTAAATTCTATGTATTTTGAATCTATCCCAAAAAATATGGTGTATGCTGAAGGAATATCAACGCAATTAAAAAAATATGGAGCAAAGGATTCTTGTTACGTAATGTCCCTTATTAGTGAAATTGATGGGAGTTTTATGGGATTAGAATGTGCAATAGAAAAAGTTATTTGGTGTGGTTTACCTTGTTTAATTTCATGCATACCGAGTAAATTATTATATTTTCAAGCTGAGCAGGGGAGCGGCCCGCCTGAAAGATATATTCTACGTAAAATTTAAAAGTATATCCCTATAAAAAGATATATAAGGTAGGAGAAAGAGTGGCACCATCAATCCATTATATGAAACAGATAGAAAGCGTCCCCCGCTAAATAAAAGTAATAATTGAAAAGGATGAGTGATTATGAGGTTTTTTTTGAGTGGTGAATTAGAAGGTGACATTGCTGAGGAATTTATAAATATAATTTCAGAAATCGGTAGTGACCTTGAAAAATTAAATAGTAATAATTATGGTAGCGAAGTAGAAGAAATAGCTATAATCCCTATAGTAGTTAACATAACTCCGGAATATGAAGATGCGGGTTTTCATAAAGAAAGAAAGCTCTTGAAAAGGAAGAGTAAAGAAGCAGATTTTAGATTAAGGATTGACTATGAAGCATTTTTATCTGCAGATTATGCTACGAGGAAAATATTGATAATTGGAAATATTGTTCAATCTATTAGACTGTTAGGGGAAAAGGCTACGTCGGACTTTAATGCAATAAAGTTAGAACAAGATATTTTACAAGTTTTTGATATGAAAGAGGGGATATAGTAGATACTCATATCGAAGTATTAAATGAAAATAGTAAGATGAAATGGGAATAAAATAATTATGACCTTGAGAGAAAAGAAGGTGTATTATGGATTTTACATTCGAAAAGGTCCAATATGATAGTGTACTTTTAACAATTGTTAGTTTTTCCCTTCAGGAAAGAATGAAGGGATGTTGGATGTAAATAGTCTGTGAAGGAGAGAATTTAATGTTTCCAATAGGTGAACAGCCACGCATTCTTAAAGATTTGGCTGGAATAAATGAAGATGTACAAGAGTTAGCTATTAGCGGTAAAACAAAGAATATAGAACTATTAGGAGAATTGAAAATTAGGGATTTATGGATTTTCACAGTAAATCAAACGCAGTTTGATAAAATTATGGAGTATGTTAATCCAGAGATACTCTATATCGATGAAATGAGGGTGGAGAATTTATCGAAACTACAAAAAATGTCTAATTTAAGAAGATTATATTTAGGTTGGAATCCTAAGAATACAGATTTATGGGATTTGAGTTATAATAACAACCTTTCTTATCTATTAATACAAGGTTTCTCTAAATTAGAAGATTTATCGCCAATAAAAGATGGAAAGAAGTTAGAAGGTCTTTTTTGGGAGGAGCAATAATGAAAACTCTTAATGTAAAAACATTAGATCCAATCGGTGATTTAGTAGAATTAAATGAGTTAACTTTAATGAATATTAAAGTTCAAGATCGTTCTTTAGAGCCATTAATGAATTTGAAAAGACTTAAGAAATTAAATGTATCTAATCAATTCCCTATGGAAGAATACGCTAAATTATCGGTAGTATTACAAAATACAGAATGTGAATTTTTTAAACCATATGTACGCATGGAGTCCACAGAAGGAAAAGATATTATGATGATTGGTAGAAAAAGACCTTTCCTTAATTCGAAGATAGATGCTGAAAAAATAAGGAAATATGAGCAAGAATTTAAGACGGTGCAGGAAGAATTTAGAGATGGAATGAAATGAATGTAGTCCCTAAATAAGGGGCATGTGGAAGGAGTAATGATATGGATGTTTATGAGTTAATTAGTGATGTAGATTCAAAAGAAAAATTATTAGAGTTTTTGTTTCATCTTCAAAAAGATTTCAAAGAAAATCAGGATGAGTGGGAGAATATAACATTAGAGGATTAATTAGAATCAATGGAAGCATGGGTAAATGATTGTGAGGGATCCTACCAAAACAGAGGTGAAGAGATGCCTGAAAATATATCATGGGGCTTTATTGCACAGGTGTTATTGGCGGCAGCTCACTATGAATAAATTTAAATAGATTAATTTATTGAGGTCTAATTTAAAATAAAAGCGAAGAGTCTAAATAGCAGTTGAAGATCTCTCAAATCTCGTAAAGAAATATAATCCTCAATTTATTTGGGGCGTACTATCTGCGTTTGATAAGTCTATAAACATTGATATTCATAATTTGCTTGTAGAGCCCTATGCAAATGGAAACGAAGAACTCTGGGTACCAAGTCCAAATATTCAGCATCCCCAAGCAACACTTGAGATTGTTTGTTGGGATTCGTATGTAACGCTTTTTTTAAGTAAAGATGAGGACATCGATGATAAATTTCAAGACTATTTCAAGTCTGTTAAAAAATTGGATTTTTAAATAGGTCGTCCTTGAGTAATAAAATGAATGTATGAATAATAATCTCTTTGATGATTATTGGAATATTAGCTAGTATTTTTGAAAAAGTAGCTTGTAAAATTTCGGAGTGAATTGTTAACTTTTGATGCGATAGGAAATCGCAAATAAATTTATGAAGGAGAATTTAGAGTTGGTAGAGTTTTTTGAATATTTATTAATTTTGGTTTTAAATATGCTAGTAGCATCTATCGTATTTTTACAAGAGTACTGCATAGGTAGTATAAGACTGTCTCATTATAGGAGAATCTTTGCTACGGTCATGGCTATACGTTCATTGGTGAGTATATGGATCATTTACCCTATGACAGCTACTCTGTTAGGGACGCTAAATATTTTAGTGATTCAATCAATTATATTACTTTTCCTTTGGGGGCTTATGCAGTGTGTAAAGAAGTACGGAGGAAAGTGGTATATTACAATGATTGCACTTATTATTTATGGTCTTAGCTGTTATTTTCATATTATGTATGCGAAAACTGTATAGATAATGAGAGGGTATTTGTGGACCTAGTTACATGATAGTAAGAATCTTTAATAAAAATTATAATAAAATGATGTCAAAAGGGAGACTAAAAGTGCTTATAGAATTTTTAGAATTCATTTCTATCTTGGCTTTAGTAGTTGTATTAACATTAACTGTTATGTTGCAAGATATATTTTTTATAAATATAAATAAACAATATACTGAAACACGTATTGGGGCGATTATTTTTTGTATTCGGATGTTGTTCGGGACATGGGTAGTATTTGTTACAGAAACTACTATAATTGCTGTCTCAAAAGTGACTGCAATTCAATTAATTATATAAGTTACGTTTAATATTTTAACAATTGTTCAGTTCCTAACCTTTGAA
>NZ_JBMDKC010000088.1:0-23174 GCF_057809515.1 Bacillus sp. FG16 | reverse complement strand
TTCAAAGGTTAGGAACTGAACAATTGTTAAAATATTAAACGTAACTTATATAATTTTCTTACCATCATGCCATTTCAAATTATCTTTTAACTTCAGTGTCCACGTTAATTGATCTTCTGAAGGCGTAAAGCTCTCAGCAAGAACAAACTTTTTCTTACCTTCTTCCATATGATATAGCGGCGCATATAAAGCTTGCTGCACAGTTAATGACACACGATCATTCGCATAAAGCGGATTCATCGTATCTGGATTATCGCTAACACCAATCGTTAACGCCCCTCCGTCTTTCGGAGTCCCTGATTTACTAGTGCCCGCTTGCTTCGAAGAATCTTTTTCCCCAGAACAAGCCGCTAATGCAATAAGTAATATTAGGACAAATGGTAATGCAAATAACTTCTGTTTCATCTTTCGGCCCCCTTGAACTGTTTATACCCATAAGAAAACTCGGAATTAATCCCGAGTTTTCTTATAAGTTTTAAATTACCACTACCTGTATGTAAAGTCAAACTTTTTTGTAAAACTAGAAAGTTTGAAATCTATTACTGAATTCTTGCGATAAACTATATGTATAAGGATGATAAAATAAAAAGACCACGAATAGGTTACCTCGTAAAATGAGTTAAAAAACTAGTAGCTTACAAAAAAACTCTAAAAGGATTGTTATATATGACCGAAAATATAGAATGGAATTAAAGACAAAAAACACATTTAGGAGGTTATCATGACATTTGATGAATTGAAAAAAAATAAACCAACAACCTCATGGGTTGAGTATGATGAAGATGGGGAATTTTTTACTGAAGAAAATATAAGTGCAACAAATACAGTTCTTGATACTTACATTAACAATTTACAGCGATTAGGAGAGAATCCAACCGAAGTCGAAGTAATGCAAGTTGTTACAGAGGTAGTTATTAAATTAAATGAATTAAATATTGAACATGACCATTTTATTGAAACAATGGAAAGAGAAGATCTCTATGAATTTATCGATACAGCAGCACAAATAGCTGGCTTAGAATCCGAGGAAGATATAACAGAAGAATGGCGTGAATGGTAAAAAGTTGCATCTCTAATAATTAGAGGTGCAGTTTTTTTCATACCCCAATTAAATTAATGATTTGATGTCCGCGCAGAATTCATACATTTCAACATAATATTAAAAGGATTCAATTATAAATACTAGCACACCCACATCAACAAAAAAGACCACCAAAAGGCAGTCTCAAAACTCAATCTTATTCCCTACTCCGCGCTCCACCGCTCTCTCATACAAATACTTCGCAACGATAATATCTACTACCGCTAAACCAACTGATTTGAAAATAGTAATTTCTTCATCATTTTCGCGTCCAGCTTTTTCTCCGCTTATAATTTGACCAAGTTCAGCGTGAATGGCGTTTGCTTTGAATAAACCTTCTTTTATCGGAATTTGAAGGTCTCCTGTTTCGTCTAGTGCTGCTTCTTTTGATTCAACTACTACTTTGTTTGCGCTTGTGATGGCGTGTGAGGGTAGTTCTTGCATGCTCGGTCTGAATGAGCCGACGGCGTTTACGTGGACGCCTTTTTGTAGTGTTTCTGAGAAGACTGGTGTGGATGCATTCGTAGTTGTGACGATGATGTCTGCTTCACGTATTGCTTCATTTGGATCCCTGTAAACGTAAGCTGGTTTACCAAATTTCTCTTGTATATATTGCGCAAATGCATACGCTTTTTCTTCTGTGCGATTGTATAAAATGACTTTTTCGATATCTCTAACCGCAAATATCGCTTCGGCCATTCCCTTCGCTTGTTCACCCGTTCCGATAATGCATAAAGTTTTTGCGTTATGACGAGCTAAATATTTTGTCGCTACTCCTGATAAGGCGCCTGTTCGGATCATCGTTAAGTACGATCCTTCTAAAAGTGCGAGCGGTTCTCCCGTTTGAAAGTCTGATAGCATCACAATCCCGTTGATCGTTTTCTTTCCTACCTGTTTATTTTGCGGGACTACCGTTACTATTTTTACTCCAAGTGCTTCAAGTCCTTCCGCTACTGAAGGCATAATTAATGCCGTATTTCGCTCGTTCGCAAATGGTAATGAGCCTCTTATTGGTGTAATCGTTCTTTCTGCGGAAAATTCTTTTAAAGCAAGCGCCGCGTATTCAATAACCTCATTCATATTTACTAAGTTTCTTTGTTCGTTCGCGCTTATAACTAGCATATCTTTCCACCCCCTCCTTCTATCCCGTATTAACGGGCAGTAAGACTCCCATCTAAAAATCCGGTTGGACAAAGAAGTTACACGGGAGATCAACTGCCCGTAAAAACCCGATTGGTTCAACTAATAATCAGTGGGGAACCCCTCCACTGATTAAAGTTTCACTTTATCCTAACAAAAATCCTCGGTTCAAATCATCTCTCGGATCTACAACGAATTGATGAAATCCTGTAATAAATGCATGACCCGTTACTTTCGGAACGACAGCTTCATATGTACCTACCGCTGTTACCGACAATACTTCTCCCTCGAATTTCCCGTCAGTAATGCATTCGTGGACGAAAATTTCTTCCTTCTGTAAGGCATCTTTTTCAAAAAGAGTTGCGATTCTCGCAGAAGTTCCTGTACCACAAGGAGAACGATCTACTTGCCCATCAGCAAAAATCGTTACATTTCGTAGCGTAGCACCTTTGTCTTTCGGTTCATCTGAAAAAATAACGCCGTATATTCCTTTTAAACCTTCTTCAAGTGGATGCTTCACTTCCATTTTGCTCTCTATATAATGTTTAATTTTACTGCCCCACTTTTGAATAGCAGATAAATCTTTGAAATCAACTTTCAAACCAAATTCTTTACAATCTACAACAGCGTAAAATGCTCCGCCAAACGCAATATCTACTTGAAATTCATAGTTATCTATTTTAATAAGAACGTCTTTTTTGTATACAAAGGAAGGGACATTTTCAAATGATACAGATTCTACTTCACTCCCGTTATATTTTGCATACGCAACAACTTCCCCAGCAGGGCTATCAATAATGAACTTTTGTTTTTCACCCTTTACTTCAAAAATGCCTGTTTCAATTCCTACTGTAATGACAGCAATAATGCCATGACCACACATCGTACTCCATCCTTCATTGTGCATAAATAATACGCCAAAATCAGCGTGAGCACTTGCTGGCGGTGTAATGATACAACCGTACATTCCGTGATGTCCTCTCGGTTCATACATAAGAACTTCACGAAGGTAATCCAAATGTTCCATACAGTATGCGCGTCTTTCCAGCTGCGTTTCTCCTTTTATTTCTGGCACTCCGCCCGTAATAATTCGAAGCGGCTCCCCAGCTACGTGTGCATCAATCGTTGTATATATTTTACTAACCTTCATTTCTATCTCTCCCCTATACGTTGATACTATTTCCAACGCAAGTATCATGCCAAATCGTATAGCATTACTTTTTTCAAATCCCCTCAGCAATGTGTATTCTTTTTTCAACAAATTCATATACAACTGTCTACTTTTTTATACACGGCTTGGATGTTACGTTATAAAACACCTCGATAACTTTGCAATTCCTCTCGTACACACATGCAAAATTCCTTTTACCATTATTATTTTCAATGTAAAGTTACTTCTCCCCCCAACATATACTGTTCAAAAGCAAAAGGAAGTGATCTCATGTATTACGGAACAAAAGGCTGGTACGTAGCTGAACTAAAAAAATTAGGCGTACGCTATCATGAAGGTCGAAAACTAGAAAGTTACCGCGGACACATATTACGCAATTTACTCATCGCACAACAAGAAAAATTAAAAGAACAGTAATATTCTAATGTAACGATATCGACGATTCTCGGAATATATCAGCGATTTTTTAAATTTATCAGCGATTCGCCATGGAATATCGACTTACCGACAAATTCCGCTAATTCATCTATCTACACCACCAATCAATCACACATCAAACTACACTAAAAAGGTCACCCAAACGGGTGACCTTCCTTTCTTATTCACAAACAAGAATTTGTCTAGTAAATGATCCTTTTCTTGTAATACAGCGATCTGTAATTTCAAATCCTGCTTCATGGATCATGTCATCCATTGTTTCCATCGTGACAACGACTACCTTTTTAGCGATGCGGCGCGCACTTGAAAGAATGGAGAGCTGGTCTTCTGGTGTGGCATGTGTAAATAGGTCGTACGGCATATCGATAATGGCAACGTCGTAGTTCTCAGTAATTTCCTCGATTGGTCCTTTTGTTACTGTTCCTTCAAATCCGAAATGTGCGATGTTTTTTCTCGTTCCAAGAACTACAAGTGGATTTATATCTCTACCAACGATGTTAATCCCCATAGAAAGTGCTTCTACTACTACTGTTCCAATACCGCAGCACGGGTCAATTGCTCGTACTCCTTCTGGATTTGGTACAGCGATATTTGCAACTGATCTCGCAACACGTGTGCTAAGTGATGTCGAATAACTATGCGGTTTTTTTATGTGATGATACCAAACTGGTTCGCTTTCTACATAGTGCCCGAAGTACCAGCGTCCTCCAAGAGGAACAATCCCGAATACACGCTCTGGATTACGAACATCCGCTTCTCCTTCAATATGCATGCCAAGGTCTCGTTCAATAAGACGTCTTTCTCCATATTCAATTTTATTCTCCCCAACGAGGTCATTGATTTTAACGAAGATAACTTTAAACGACGCTCCCGCCAAATCAATTTGTTCCACTTGTTTTAAAATACTTTCTAAGTCGTCCCCTTCATACATAACCTCAACGCGCTCTTTAATAAATGCACTTCTACTCGGGTCAATTTTGACATCACTTTTTAAAATATTAACGTGGGACTCCATTCCAAAGAACGAGCGCATTTCCAAGTAACATAAAGCACGCTCCTCCTCACGAAATGCATACGTATATATACAGGCAAGTTTTTTACTATGATTATTCAATCTATTATCATCCTCTATCGTTTAAAATTGTTATGATTACAATTACTCAAATACTTTTTTGTATATAAAATTAAATGATATCATATGCCGGAAATAAAGAGAAACTTTAATAAATAAAAGAGACTGCCAATGGCAATCTCTTATTATTTATTAACGGAAAGAAGACACGTTGTTACCCATTTCTTCATAGTAATCTAAAATACCTTGATAAATAGCTTCCGCTGCATTTTGTCTTTGCGCTGGTGTAGCTATTTTATCTGCATCACTTTTATTATCTACAAATGCTAATTCTGCTAATACAGCTGGCATTGTATTTTCTCTAATTACGTATAAATCGCCTTTTTTCACACCACGATCTTTTGTTCCCAGTGCATCTACAAGACGCTCTTGAATTTTTTCTGCTAGTAAACGACTTTCTGATACGTTAGGATTTGTTCCTCTTGCTGTCGCTGATTCATAGTAGAACGTTTCTGTACCTTGTCCATTTTTCTCTTCCGTGCCATTACCATGAATACTTACAAAAATATCCCCATTATTTTTTTGAGCAAATTCTACACGTTTCTTTAAAGAATCAGAAGCACTTGTTCCTGGACGTGTATCATCTGTACGAGTGAATAACACAGTAAATGGTGTCTTTTTCTCAAATATTTTCTGTAATCGTAATGATACATCTAATACAGTTTCACTTTCTTTCTCATAATAACCTGGATTACCTGAATCCGCTCCACCATGACCTGGATCAATGATAATCGCTTTTCCTTCTAAGAAGTTACCTTGCTTCACTGGATTTAATTGATTTTTATTAACCCATTGGAAACCAGCGCCCATGCGGATACGAACCCAGCTGCCATTCTCTTCAATAACAGTTACTTGCTGTGCGTTATGTGTTCCCATTACTTTTGAAGAAGAAGAAGCTTCTGCATAAGTAGTGAATCCTTCATTAATAACCTCTGTTTTCTCTACTAAAGGTGTCCATTTATCACCGTTACTTGTTGCAATTTTGATCCATCCATCTCGTTCTTCTTTAATTTCAACCATTTGTGGATTATGCTGATTTGCACTAATTCCAGAACTTAATGATGGTGCGTGATATGTAATGAATTTTCTATCTATGTACATTTTCTTTGTTTCTACTGGACGATCACTATTTTTGCTAAATTTATCTGTTTGCGCAGTAAGCTGAGCTGCTTGTTCACGTGTAATAGAATCATTCGGTTTCCAGCCATTCTCTGTACCTAAAGAAAGTTTTAATTCTACTAAAATATTAACTTCTTCTTTACCCCAATGATTCTCTAAATCAGCGAATTTTGTAGGCACTGGTCCTGTTACTTTGCTCTTCAGATTATATGCTCTTACAAGCATAGCTGCCATTTCAGCACGAGTTACTTTTCCTTCAGGATCAAATACTCCTGGTTCTCGCCCTTTAATAATATTCTCTTTTTCCATAGCTGCAATAAATGAAGCTGCCCAACTATTTTTTGCATCATTATAAGACGGCTTTGCATTAGGATCTACTTTAGCACCAATTGCTGTTGCGATAATCTTTGCTGCCTGGGCACGTGTTAAATTTCCGTATGGCATAAAGTTACCATCTGGCATACCGTTAATTACATTTCTCTCTACTAAATAATAAATTGCGTCTTTCGACCACGCACTATCTGAAACATCAGGAAATTTCTTCGTTTCTGCTAAACTACTAATTGGATGTGCTAGTAAATTTGCTGCTAATAAACCTGCGGCTATTGCTTTGTACTTCATGAAAAATAAATCTCCTCTCAAAACTTCATATTCATGCAATCTTTTTAATCAAGCTAAATAAAAAATATTAACTATTAATTAATTCCTTTCATAGTGTATAACATTATATATCTATAGTAAACACGTTTCCGGCCTTATAACAAAAATCGCATATATATAACTTATAATGAATGTATATAAAACAAAACTTTAATCAGCCCACAAATAGCGAGATAAAAAAACGATTAGGACATGTCTCCTAATCGCTTCGCCAAATAAAAAGCTGATTAAAAATAATATTTTTAATCAGCTCTCTATTATCTATGAAATTATTCTTCAATTAAATTAGACATTACATATGCATACACTAATGCTTCTGTATGCGCAATAGAACTTTCATGTGTACGTTCAAATGCGTGAGAAGAATCAATACCCGCTCCAATTAACGCATGTTTCACATCAAATCCCGCGCGAATCGCAGCTGATGCATCAGATCCGTAGTACGGATAAATATCTACTTTATATTCAATATGATTCGTTTTCGCAAGCTCTAATGATACGGGCCGCTAGAGTCTTTTGCACAAATAGATACTGTATATTCATCAGATGTTTGTCCATCACCTAACGCTCCCATATCAACTGCTAAGTATTCAACAGTTTCGTCTGGAATATTAGAATTACCACCGTATCCAATCTCTTCATTATTAGAAATTAAGAAATGCGTCGTATATGGTAATGTTACGTTTTCATCTTGTAATCTTTTAATTAATTTTAATAAAATCGCAACACTTACTTTGTCATCTAAATGACGTGATTTTATGTATCCACTCTCTGTAATTTGAACGCGCGGATCAAATGACACGAAGTCTCCTACTTCAATTCCTAATTCGCGTACTTCATCAGCTGAAAATACGCGCTCATCTATACGAACTTCAATATTTTTCTCATCGCGTTTTGCTTCACCTGCATCTTTATATACATGTACAGATGTTTGATGCATTAAAATCGTTCCTGTATACGTCTTGCCACTTGATGTTTCAATTTCGCAATATTCTCCTTCTACAGAGTTCCAACGAAATCCACCAATCATAGAAAGACTCAGGCGACCATCAGGCTTAATTTCTTTCACCATCGCACCTAACGTATCAACATGTGCCGTTAATAAGCGGTGCTGCGCATCATTCTTCCCTTTTACTGTTAAAATAAGAGCACCCTTATTATTACGTTTCGTTTCTACGTTCCACTCACTGACATAGTTTTCAATGAAATTAATAATTTTCGCCGTATTTCCAGACGGACTCGGAATAGAGACAAGCTCCTTAATCAGTTCCATCGTTTCTTTCGTATGATGTGCCATTGTCGTTTCCTCCTCATTTTCTCTACTATTCAGTATACAAAATTCGCCAGAAAACCTCTACTCATATAGCTTAATTTTCTAAATTGTAGTAAAATTCTTTTTAGTATACAAAAGGAGTCCTGAAATATGAATATATCAAAGAAATATATACACATTGCACTCATTTGGTTTTTAGCATCATTATTTTGTTTACAAATCTCTTATGCCATTCATACTACTACTTCTATTACAATTGGCTGGATATTAACAGCTATCTTCTTCATTATTAGCTTTATTGCAACAAAAAAGCATAGCGTTAATGAGTAACGCTATGCTTTTCCTATAAAACTATTCTTCTGAAACATCTAATAAATAAATCCCTCTTTCAAATCCACCGCGCTCTACTTCTTTTTTCTTACGAAGGCGTTCTACATCTTCAATCGATGCACCTTCTGCACGTGCTAATGAAATGATTACTTCTAGTGCATCCGCAAGAGAATCTAGCGCATGTTCGCGTTCTTTCATAGAAGCAAATTCACGAATTTCTTCCGTTCCAATTTTCGCTAAAGCCTGTATGTATGCTTGACCTGTTAATTTTTGTGCTGTATACGTTTTTCCAGACATTAAAATCTTCTCTGGAACACGATCTCTTACTAACTTGTTATATGCTGACATCATTCATCCTCCTATATTTAATAACACCCGAGCTCTGCTTTATAGAAAAACCATTCCTTCTTCACACATGCACTAATCATATCAATTCCTGATCCGTGTGCTCTTACATGCGGAAAGAAATAGTGCTCCGAGTCTTCTTCATTACCGTATAAGGTTTGGTGCTCATCTGGAATCGCTTCTTTTTTCACGTCTTTTTCTTTCGTCACCCCGTCAGAAAACGCAACACTTGGATGTCCCTCAAAAAATAACGCAGTCCGAACTGCCACAGATGGTGTACTATGCAAAGCATAATATGTAAGCAAAATAATAGTCATAATACCGATCATTTTCTTCATGTATTACTCCTTAAAAAAAGTGCTAACACAATTATACTAAAATGTGTTAGCACTTTCTCCCCTTTATCCCGAATTAACGAGCTAATAATCAGTGAGGAATGGACAAACTTTATTCCCCTTTAAATGCTGGTAAACGTTTCTCTAAAAACGCAGCAATTCCTTCTTTATGATCCGCTGTTTGTCTCATTGCATATTGACCACGCTTTTCTAATTGCAATGTTTGCTCTAAATTAGAGCGATTTACTTCACATAAAATTTGCTTCGTTTGAATCATTGCTTTAATCGGTTTTTGTGACCATTCACTAATTTTTTGCTTCACAGCCGTTTGGAAATCTTCGCCGATTACTTCATCAATTAAGCCGATATCAAGCGCTTCACTCGCCGATAATTTCTTGCCTTCCCAAATAATTTGCTTCGTCATATTTTCACCGACGCGCTTTTGAAGGAAGAAATGACCGCCTCCATCTGGAATTAAAGCGATTCCAATAAAGTTCATTGCAATAACAGATGATATATCCGCCATTACATAATCAGCTGTTAACGCAATACTTAATCCAAGACCTGCAGTTGGTCCATGAATTGCACTAATAACAAGCTTTGGCATCGTATATAACGTCACGACAACTTCAGAAATGGTATTCATAATGCCATCAAACTTACTTTCATCATTACTTGAAAGCATCGATTTAATATCCCCACCCGCAGAAAAACCACGGCCGTTCCCGCATAACACAACGATATGCGCAGAACTTTCCGCTACTTCTTTCAACTTTTGTAATAACTCTTTTAATGTCGGCTCATCTAACGCATTTAACACCTCTGGGCGATTGACCATAACCGTTGCAACGTTACCTTCATATTTCACAACGACAGATTCTGTTTTACTTGTTATTTCCATTATATATACCCCTCTTTTCTCCATAAAGATTATACTTATATAATTATAGAAAAGCATTAAAAAATCCTTCTTTTTTCTTAATTTTCTGTCTAATAATCTCGCAATTTGTACATATACCGTATAAAACATACAATTCCGTTGAAAAATATAGAAATTAAAGTCGGTTTATCCATGCTTTTCATCTATTTACCATTACAATGAAATGGTGTATTCTTAAGTTTGATAAAGTGAGACTTTAATCAGTGGGGGGTGTTCATCCCCCACTGATTATTAGTCCTCACCAATCGGGCTTTTACGGGCAGTTGATCCCCACCTAACTTCTTTGCTTCCGCTGTATTGTATTTTGAGGCGGGGTCTTACTGCCCGTTAATGCGGGATAAAAAACAAATATTGAAATTCATTCGCCTTACTATGTAAAAAAGGCTTTATACCCATCTTTTGGGTGTTGTAATAAAGGAATGAAGAACTGGAGGAACATATGGTTAATAAGTTGAAACAAACGGATAACTACTTCCCACATTTCCTATTGCTATTCATTGTGTTTCAACCAATTTTAGATTTATTAACATCTTTTTCAATCTATATATTACACATGAGCGCAACAGTTGGAGTTGTAGTCCGTTTCGCCTTTATGCTTCTTGCATTAGGATACCTACTTCTTCATCACAAACAACAAGATGCGAAAAAGTACATCCTCTATTTATGTTTACTCGGAATCGCACTCGCAATCGGTCTTGTAAATAATATGATGGTTAAATCGCCAGTTTCATTTGGAGAAGAAGTTAAATTCATTTTAAAGAGCGTATATCCAATTGTGCTACTGTTTGGATATATTATCGCCTTTAAAGAGCTAAAAAATAAAGAGTATGTATTTCATAAAATCATTACATATTTCTTATATGCAACTTTAATTTTAAGTATCACTATGATTGTCGCAATGCAAACTGGAACGGATTTTCCAAGCTATCCTCACTCAAAAATCGGTTCAAGAGGTTGGTTCTTCGCTGGAAATGATTTAAGTTCTCTTTTCGCCATTATGTTCCCAATCATTGTCTTATATTCGATTCATAAAACAACTTCTTTCTCGAAAATATATTACTGGATTCCAACAATACTTGCGATGTATGCAAGTATTATGGTCGGAACGAAAGTCGGATATGGCGCAATTGTTATTACATTAGGCGTAGCACTTTTCTTCTCATTCATTGAATATATGATAAATCGTAAAAAAGAAGGAAAAGGATTCACACATATTGTAAATACCGTTGTTGCCGCAGTTATACTAGGAGGTTTAATTGTTCTTACACCGCATACTCCTATCGCAAAAAATATGGGCATTCACATGCAAATATACGAATATAAAAAATCAGTACAAGAAGAAAAAGATCGAAAAGAAGGAAAAGTAATTAAAGAAGATCCAGAAGATGCAAAAAAACATGCAAAAGGTGAACTTACAGATTCTGAAGTAAAAAGTTTAATTTACAGCGATCGCGACAAATTCTTAAAAACATACAAACAGTACTATAAAGACGCACCGCTTTCACAAAAACTATTCGGAATGGGTTACGCTGGTAACTACACAGATAAAATTAAATTAATTGAAATGGACTTCCATGACCTATTTTTCGCATTTGGAATTGTCGGTTTCCTTATTTACTTAATACCACTTCTATACTTTGGTATTAAATTATTCATCCGCATGATCACAAACTTTAAGAAAATCATGACCGTAAAGTATATGCTATTAGCGAGCACACTCATTCTATCACTTGGCATTGGCTTTATGTCTGGCCACGTATTAACAGCGCCAGCCGTTAGTATTTTCTTCGTTGTTATACTCGCTTATATCATTGTTGATTTTGAAATTGAATAAAGTGAAACTTTAATCAGTGGGGGTTTTGTTCATCCCCCACTGATTATTAGTTGAACCAATCGGGCTTTTACGGGCAGTTCATCCCCCACCTAACTTCCTTGCTTCCACTGAATTTTGAGGTGGGGGATTACTGCCCGGCAAATAGCGGGATAAAAAGAAGGTGCTACGAAATATTAGTAGCACCTTCTTTTTTATTTAATTAATGTTTTACGTACTCTAAGCTTTCTTTTGCAATATACGCTTCTGTTACAGTAGGGTTATCTGAAATAACTTTAACCCACGCTTTTCCATTTATTATTTCTTCACCAGTAACTGTAACAACTACATTTGTATTTAAACGATACAGTCGCTCATTTGATATACTAGGATTCTTTTTCACTTCCACGTTATTCATCACACGTGCAAGTTTGTACTTGTTGTATTCTTTTTTACCTAAATAAGAATCAAAACGGTTCATATGCCCCGCTACTTTTTTACCCCAGTTCGCATCAGATGCATATTTCGCATTTAAACCAGCAGCTTTATCACCTGTATATGTTGCTGTATAACGCCAATGTCCTGGATTTAAATATCCTTCATTCATGTATAATTTTGCTGCATGTTCAATACAATCTTCTTTTGAATTGAATGCTTCTCCGTTACCATATGGACTATCGTCTGTTGCTTTTAAACCAAATAAATTATTTTTGTCTTTTGCAAGAGCGCTTGTTCCATAATAACTTTCATGAATTGCTAATGAATATAAGAATAATGCATTTACATTATACTTGCTTTCTACTTCTTTAAATTTCTTTCCTAAACCAATTAATGGAGAGTCTGGCTTAATCGATTTCACATAACTATCTAGTTGTTCAGCTGTATAATCTGTTTTCGAACGTAATGATAAATAATTGAAATATTGATAGAAAGTTTCGTCTCCGAATGTCTTTCCATCTACACTATACATTTGCTGTCCTTGCTTCATGAAAGAAGGTGCCACACCATATCTAAATTCTGTATATCCAGGTGAACTTGTATTATATGTATAATATTTATGGTATAAATATCCATCTGATTTCACATAATAAGACGATTGTTTCATTTCATTTGTAGGAATTAAAGTGATTTCATTCTTCTTCACATAACCTGTCAAACCAGAAACTTGAACTTTCACACGATCTTCGCCAACTTCTAACACTTTAAATTCAGTTCCATACTGAAGATACGTATATACTGTTGACAATTTCTCATCATAAATATTAATGATGTTTTGCCCAGTTATTCTTTTCGCACTTGCAAAACCATCTTTAATCCATAAAAATTCGTTCTCGTATTTCACCGCATTCATACCTGTATTTTGAGCAGCCGTAACCGCTTCTTTATACGTATTATAGCGCTCTACTTCTTGCTCTGTTCCATTTTCTCTTACATTTGTCACAACATATTTCTTAGTTTCTACAGGATTGCTATTTCCGTTTTTTTCAATCGTCTGAAGCATGCGATCCAACATAGCTGAAGCCATCCCTCTTGTAGCTGATAAATGTGGTCTAAATGTATTATCTTCTGGATACCCTTTAATAATTTGAGTAGCCACCATAACTTGCACATGCTCTTTATAGTTAATACTATCTTTATCAGTAAAGGTAAGCGGACTTACAGCTACTTTAATATTTTTATAGTCTAACGCTCGCTTTACCATTATCGACATTTCTTCACGTGTAATCACATCATTTGGTGAGAATGTCTCGTTCGTACGACCATTAATAATTTTCGCTCCATATGCTCTACTTACACCATCATATAAACCGTAAGTCTTCGGCACATCCTCGAAATTCGAATCAGCTTTCGGTAAATTTAAAGACCTTGCTATGAATGTAGCAAACTCTGCTCTTGTTACTAATTTATCAGGCGCATATACATTGTCTCCATACCCCATTAAAACTCCTTTAGTAATAAGTGAGCGCATATTCGTCTCAAACATATGTCCTGTAATATCATCATTTGCCGCATAACTTGAAATAGGAGTTAAAAGTAATGATCCCGTTAATGCCACTGCTGTTATACCTTTTGAAAAAGTCTTCAAGGTTATCCTCCTCGTAATCTACGAATTTATTATCACAAATTTGATTATATAATACTCACAATCATTTTAGCATAATAAATAGGAATTAAAATAAAACGTTTTTTAATTAGAATTTTCATTACATTCAAAACAAAATAAAAGACACTTTACTTTTTTAATAAAGTGCCTTTTTCCATATGATCAATGAGTTTCTTTGTTGCCTGTTTGCCTTGCAACCGAAGCTCATCTATTGTCAATTGTAACTCTTGCTGCACAGTTCCTTGTTGCATTAATTGCTTTTTCGCAATTTCATATAAATATTCAGCACTCCATTCGCCATCCACACTTCCTATAACTGGCTGATTCACTTGACTTAAAAACGAATCAATTTTCGGATCGTATGAAATCCCGACCATTGGAGTTTTGGCTACAGCAGAAAAAACAAGTGCATGAAGACGCATACCAATTAGTAGTGAACATTGTGATAAAATGAATATTTTCTCGTCGATATCCATTTTATATGGAAGCATATACGTCTCTTCTCCCATTAAGTCTACTACTTCACGCGAAGCTTTTTGATCAAATGGCTCATGCATTGGAACAAATAAAATTTGGTATCCTTCTTGCTTTAATTTTTTTAATGCCGCAGCTAATTTTTTTATATAATCTTCTTTTGCATTCCAATAACGCACACTAACCGCGATTACTTTTCCATGTATCGAATGCTTTTGCAACCAATCCGATTGTTTTGTCCGTTTCCATGTTAAAACAGGGTCTGGAACAATTTCAATATCGTTTTTTATACCAAGTTCTTTTAAATATAAAAACGAATCCTCATCTCGAACTGATACATAGGAAGCTTTTGACAAGTTCCATTTTACTAATAGACGATTATATCCTTTTGTAATTGGACCTATTCCTTGTGAATAAATATAATACGGCTTTTTTAATAATCGAGCGAGTCCCATAATACCCGTATAATATAGAATACTCTTCGTACTTGTCTGATCTTGAAGAAGGCTCCCGCCACCACTAATAACTCCATCACTGTTTTTGATCGCATGATAAACAGCTTTTATATCCCAGCGATCTACCGATTCTACACCATACATTTCCTTCGTATATTTAGAATCATTTGATAGTACTACTAGTTCTATATCCGGGTTCTCTTTACTTAACGATTCAATAATTGATTGTAGAATCGCCTCGTCTCCAACATTATAAAAACCATAATATCCTGATAAGACTAAACGCACCCTAAATCTCCTCCAAAACTAGGTAACCGTTTATTTCATCTAACATAAACTGGTACCCATTCCTTACCTAAACACTTGATACCCTACATAGTTTCCTCTTTATCAGCTCATATGAATTTTAATAAAAAATTAAATTTCTATATTTATCTTTTCAAAAATGGTATTTTTTTTATTGATATCCATTTTAATTTCAAAGCACATACACCATACAAAATGGTTGTAATACTTAATGCTATACCACTGAATAATAACGTCATAATTCTTGAAGATGTAACATCTATCACATTACATAGTTCATACAATCCTAGTCCCAAAATACATGCTATTGCTAGCACACCAAAAAAGCTTTTTAAATGAATAGAATAGGCAATATAGCTTCGAATATACAAATGATTTACAATACAAATCAATACGTAAGTAATTAATGTACTATACGCCGCTCCATCTATGCCAACCTTCTGCACTAACATTATGTTTAATACGACTTTCACACAACTCGCACCAATAACAACCCATGCAGCTTGTGCAGAACGATTAATCCCCTGTAAAACACCTATTGATAATACCATAACCGCAGTAAAATACGAACTGCCAATCATAACTGTTAACATACTACTGCCTTTTACGTCTGTGAACAATCCGACATTTAACGGTACTGTTAATGCCATCAACCATATTGTTAATGGTGCTGTCAAAACATGCGTTAGTCGATTTGTATTTTGAATTGTTATTTTCGCCAAATTTATATCTCTTTTGGCCAATGCGGAAGTTAAGAGTGGTATTAATGGAAATACAATTGCACTTGCAAAAATAACAATTATTTGCGTGAATGCAAAACCACGACTGTATATTCCAAATTGTTCTTGAATTTCTGTTGATGATCCTTGTAATACATGCGGTATTGTAAGCGAGTCTACTAAATTTAAAAGTGGCATTGATAAAGCTCCGATAGCGATTGGGATCGATACCCGCAATATCTTTTTGCCGTTTTCTCTTAAATCTCGGAGTGAATAGGAATTGCTTTTATTGTAGTATGGACTTCTATTATATTTTATACGCAAATATATAAGCGAACTAATGACTCCAAGAAAAGAGCCAACCATCGCACCACTAGTAATAACAGTATTACTCTTATCCCATGATACTAGTATGTAAGCAATTATTAACATAAAAAACACACGTACAAATTGCTCAATGACCTGTGATACCCCTGTTGGTTTCATATCACCGAAACCTTGAAAATACCCTCTATAAACCGCCATGTATGGCGCAATGAGTAACGCTAATGAAGTAATAAGCAACGGCATTCTAGTTTCTTGTCCACCAAGCATATTTGCAATTTCAATAGAAAATAATACAATGACTAAACAGCCGAAAACGCCAAATGCTATCCCTATAATTGACGCTGATTTAAATAATTTCGCAATTTCCTTTTGCTTATTTTTTTCGTTCAACTCTGCAATTAGTTTCGAAATTGCAAGTGGAACTCCGGCTACCGATAATGTAAGAGCAATCATATATACAGGAAAAACAAGGCGGAAAATACCGAGCACTTCATCTCCTGCAATATTTTGTAATGGAATTTGAAAAAAACTACCAAGCAATTTCGACAAAAAAGTTGTAATTGTTAAAATCGCTGCTCCTTTTACAAATGTTTTATTCATATTTTTTCTCTTTTCTTTTATACATATACTCTCAAACATATTGTTTTAAACGATAGGAATTCACTTTATCCCATTGGTTATCATAACAAATTTATTATAGGTTGAATACTTGGTTTTTTTTACAAAATAGAAAAGAGAACCAATTCACGCCTATCTCTTCACACTCTAATTTCTAATTCCTTCCATTATATGTACACATTATAACTATTTTCGTTACTCAAAAAGAGCTCTTCTCTATCACTGCAGTACATATTACTAAAAACATTATAAGAATATCCCACAACTCTACATTATAATGTATGTAAAATTGTGAGATATTCTAATTACCATCTAAACACTTAAGATCTTCAATTGTTCTTTCTGTTCATCGTTCGCCATTACTACGATTGTTTTTTCAATACTCGGGTGTACTTGCTCAAGCTTTACACTTGCCCCTGCTTTATTTGATTGCTCAACAAAATTTAATAATGCCATAGCTCCTGATACATCCATATAACGCACATCTTTCATACGTAAAACAACCGGTGACTTCACATCTTGTAAAGTAGAGAAAATACGATCTACTGATAAGAAAGAGAGCGGTCCTTGAATCGTATACGTTTCTTCTCTTTCTTTTACGATAGAAGTTTTACGTTCTTTACATTTCACCATATATATGATGAACGAAAGAATAATACCGAATGCAACAGCAATCATTAAATCGAACTTCACCGTCACAATCATCGTTACGAGCATAACAACGACATCACCTTTAGGAGCGACATGTATCTTTTTCATGCTTTCCCAATCGAACATTCCAATACCAGTTAAAATTAAAATACCTGATAGTACAGCAAGTGGAATATATTGTACGACCGAACCAAGCCCCATAATAAAAATGAATAAGATAACACTATGCATACACGCCGAAAGTGCCGTTTTACCGCCACTTCTTATATTCACGATAGACCTTACAGTCGCACCTGCACCTGCTAATCCGCCAAACAATCCGCTCATCATATTACCGATACCTTGTCCAACGAGCTCTTTATTACTTTTATGACGTGTACCTGTCACATTATCCATTACGACCGATGTTAACAACGAGTCAATCGATCCTAATAAAGCAATACTAAGCGCTGGTAAAATAAGTGCTGCTATTCCTGTTCCACTTAAAGATGGAATATGAAGCGTAGGTATCGCTTCTGGAATGGTTCCAATCTTTTCAATTACTTTATTTAACGAAAGATTTCCGATAATCGGTAAATTTACTGTAAGTCCTTCGAGTAGAGAAGAAAATAAAGGTAGTAAAGCTGTCACACCGACTAGTGCTACTAAACTAGACGGAATCGCCTTAATCCATTTACCAGAAACAATCATTACAATAATCGTTAACACAACAAGTAGAAAACTATTTTGTACGTGCTTTATTTCGCCTAAAATAATGATTAATGCAATACCATTCATAAATCCTGAAACGACAGGATACGGAATATATCGAACGTAAGAACCTAGCTTACATACACCGAATAAAATTTGAAATAACCCTGCCATCATAAAGGCAATAAAACTTGCCTCTAACCCGTGCGTCGCAATAACTCCTGTTGCGATAACGGTAATTGGTCCAGTTGGCCCCGTTACTTGCCCAGGTGTCCCGCCAAATAACGCTGCGAATAAACCTGCAAAAATCGCACCATACAATCCAACAAGCGCTCCCTCAGACGTTCCTGTCGCAGCAATACCAAATGCAATCGCAAGTGGTAACGCAACGATCGCAACAGTAAATCCTGCTAAACATTCCTTTGCTATTTTTTGAAACATAAAAAACCACCTTTGTATAAAGTCCATGTTCCATTGTACACCTAAAAAGATATATTCGTTAGTTCACTTTTTACATTCTCGTGACGGAAAGGTATTCAATGAAAAGTTTCCCCCTTATCTTTGGAAACAATTGCAACTATGCTATAATGAACAAATTAAATCTTTTACTATATACTTGGAGGCACTATGCTAACTTTTGAAGAAAAATTATCGATTATTGAATCTTTCCCAGAACTAGAAAGAAAGAACGTATCATTAAAACGTGTAAACTTCCACTTTGAAGAAAGTCGTTTAGATAAAAAGAACGTTGTATTTCATTTACACCCAAATGGAAATGGATTTGTGTATGCAAGCGGTATTAAAGGTTACAAAACGGATGATAAAGGTATGGTTAACATCCGTGAGTTTTCAGCAGAAGAGTTACGTTCAGTAATTGAGAAATCAATTGACCTTCTATCACAAGAAGAAGTAGTAGCACCTGTAGAACCTGCAAAAGAAGAAGAATGGCAGAACGAAGATGGTCATATTCTTACTCTTATTTCAGAGGATGACATGTGGAACGTGTACGCTGGTGTAAACTTAGACGGTACATTCAACTCTTATCCAGAAGCTGCGGAATACCTTGATGAAGAAGGTTTTTCACGCAAATAAAAATAGAAAGTGGGTGTCCCCCACTCTCTATTTTTTTGTCCCTTTCAACGACTCCCTCAGCACAAACTTCTGCAACTTCCCGCTCGCATTACGCGGAAGTTCATCTACAAATAAATAATGACGCGGACGCTTATAATCTGCTAATTCGTCACTTTCTTTGCAATACGTTTCTAAATCAGCTTCTGTTATTGTTTCATCTTTCTTCACAATAACTGCCACCACACGCTCTCCCCATAATTCATCTGGCTCACCAAGTACCGCCACATCTAATATACCGGGATGACTATGAAGGAAATCTTCAATTTCGCGAGGGTAAATATTTACACCACCGCTAATTACCATATCATCAACGCGATCTGCAACGAATAAATAACCATCCTTATCGAAGTATCCTAAATCACCAGAATGATACCATCCTTTATACATCGATTTTTTATTCGCCTCTTCACGATTATGATAGCCAGCCATCATAGTTGGACCGCGCAAAATAATTTCTCCCACTTCATAAGGAGGTAATACATCATCTGGTTCTGCCGGTGCCTCCTCGTTCGGCTTCACAATACGAACTTCATGGCTAAAGCATGGCGTGCCTGCTGAACCAGCTTTCGTAATTTGATCCTCCTCTACGAGAAACGCAACAACTGGTCCCATTTCTGTCATTCCGTATATTTGAACAAGATCAATATAAAGACGTTCTTTACATTCCTTCACTAACGCCGGTGCCATTGCCGCTCCGCCATATATACCGATTTTCATTGAAGTTAAATCATACTGAGTTAAATCTTTTTGCAACAACATATTCCACATCGTCGGTGCTGCAAAGAACGTCGTAATCTTTTCTTCTTGAATCGTATGTAATACTGTGTCTGTATCAAAATGATGCAAAATGACATTCTTTCCGCCAACTTGAATGCGTGGTATGATTCCGGCATTTAATTCACCACAGTGATATAAAGGCGCAACAACAAGCCCAACACTATCTCTATTATATTTTAGGAAATACGTACAAATCATACTATGCTCAGCCATTTCACGATGACGATGTAATACGCCTTTCGGATGACCTGTCGTACCGCTCGTATAAAGCATAGAACAAAAATCCATTTCATCAATTTCGATATTTACTTTCTCAGAAGATGCTGCATTCACTTTTTCATGGTAGGAACTTGCATAGGAAGGTTTATCGTTTTCTATAGACCAAAAAGATGTATTTGGAAAATCTCGTTCAATGATAGCAACAGTTGACTCAACTGCTTTTTCAAAGACAACGACTTTCGAGGATGCGTCCTGAAGAATATAAGATACTTCTTTCGCCTTTAAGCGAAAGTTAATCGGGTTAAAAATTGCACCAATTTTCGCACAAGCTAAGTAAACGTTTACAAATTCATGGCAGTTATATAAGTAAACAGATACCGTATCTCCCTTTCTTACTCCATCTTCTAATAGAGCGTGCGCCGTTTTATTTATTTGTGCATCCCACTGTTTATATGTCCAGCGAATATTTTTTTCAGGTTCCACTAACGCCTCTTTATTCGGATACTTACCAACAGATAAATCAAAAATTCTCCCTATCGTCATGTACATGCCAACAATTTCCCCCTTTTCTCTTTCATAAATCTATCATTTCGTCCATAAGTAGACATTGTCCTTCAATGTTTTGACTAATTTTTCTGATTATTATCGACATAGTTTTACAAACAGCGCCACTTATCGGTAAGTGAAATTATATTGGCGATTTTTTGAATATATCGGCCACAACTTTAATCAGTCCTCACCGATCAGGCATTTACAGGCAGCAAAACTCCCACAAATAGCGGAATAAAAAAGAGGCTATTCCACATCGGAACAACCTCTTTCTTCTTATACAAATAGCTCTTCTAAAATTTTCAGTTTATCTTCTGTATATTTTACGAAGCCATCGTTATATGATTTTGGATCTTTCGGATTCGCGAAGTGCGTAATTGCTCCCGTCTTCGGATGAACAAATTTACTTGATGCACCACAGCCAAGTCCGATAATCGATTGTACTTCTTCCATAATGACAATGTTGTAAATACTTTCTTGCGTCGGCATTGCATAACCAACGTTCTCTAAGTTACCTAAAATATTCTTTTGACGATATAGGTAATATGGTACGTAATTATGTTTTTGCGTCCACTCTTCTGCTTCGTGCATCATCGCTGTAATTTCTTCGCGACCTGCTACTTTATATTTACGTTTGTTTTGCGTCATTTCAGAAGCACGTTTAAATGATAACGTATGAACTGTTAATGATTCTGGCATTAACTTTTCTGTTTCATCTAACGTGTGCTTGAAGATATCTAGCCCTTCACCAGGAAGACCAATAATTAAGTCCATATTAATATTGTTCATTCCCATTTCACGAGCTAAGTGATACTTCTCAATTGTTTCTTCTACAGTATGATGACGCCCAATTGCTTTTAATGTCTCTTGATGGTATGACTGCGGATTAATACTAATACGGTCAATATTCCATTTATTTAACACTTCTAGCTTTGCTGGCGTGATCGTATCTGGACGACCTGCCTCAACTGTTACTTCACGTACATTTTTCACGTCTGGGAACGCTTCGTACATTTCTTCATACAGCATATCCATCTCTTCCGCTGTAATACTTGTAGGTGTACCGCCGCCATAATAAATCGTCGTAACTTTCACACCTTTTCCTTTTAAAAACTTACCAATTTCACGAACTTCATAATGTAAACCACCTAAGAACGAATCAACAGACCCTTGGCGTCCATTAATCGCATAAGCCGGGAATGTACAGTATGCACATTTCGTTGGGCAGAACGGAATACCTATATAAATACTTACTTCTTCTTTCAAACGGTATAAATCCGGAACAACTGCTAATTGGCAATCAACAATACGCTGAAGAAGTTCAATTTTCTCTTCATGAATTAAATAACTTTCACGAAGTTCTTGATGCGCTTCTTCTTTTGACATACCATTTTGAAGCATTTTATGAAGAAGTTTCGTCGGACGTACTCCCGTTAAAATACCCCAGCTTTGTTCAAGTCCAGTTAACTGCTGAAGAACAGAAAGATATACATAAGAAACAACGTGCTTCACTTGCTTCATACGCTCTTTTTCATCTGTGAAAGCAGATAAATCTTTCGAGAATGTCTCTTCATACACATTTCCTGTGCTAACATCCGTTAATCGAGCGGATGCTTTCACATTATCCTCAATGTGTATATCAACGATCAGATTCGCTTCCTCTTGTTCAAATCCAATCGTACTATCTTCAAAAAATAAGCCGCCAATATTTTGTAGCGGACGTAAAAAACGATCATCTTGTAACGTTTTAATTGAAATTAACACATTATCACCTTTTCATTTGCAAACTCTCTTTAGTTTACTTGAAGGGCGTTTACAGGTCAATACAGAAGGTTTTACCTGTTTCTCTTACATTTTTTCAAATAATTCTTTTTATGAATATCGCTCATGTATATAGACATCATGATTTTCTCTTGTTAAAATTTATTAGTACAAAAAATCGTTACATAGCGAAAATACAATATATAAAGGAGGAATGTTAACACTAGATTCCATAATCTAATGTGTTAAAAAAAATATGAAAAAGAAATTTTATAGTGTATTAACTCTCTCTCTTGCATTACAAACTGTTCTTGCACCTACTTATTCATTTGCAGAGAGTGCTGAAAAATCCGCCGAAGTATATACGGAGGATCAAGTTTTTAAAAGTATTAAAGAGCATGTTAATGAGCATAGTACTCATGAAGAAGATATCGAGGTTACTGGCCAATTCCTACTATACACTTCAAAAAAACATTCATTATATACCGCGAATGATTTAAAAAACAAATCGAATATCGAGATTACAGAACAAGTCGTAACGGCGACAAAGAAAAAAGGAAATGCTTACTATATAAGTTCCGTTTAATGTTTTAACATCGATAAAAGTGTCTATACTGCT
>NZ_JBMDKC010000087.1:0-23318 GCF_057809515.1 Bacillus sp. FG16 | reverse complement strand
TCAGTGTTGACACATAAAAAGAGGTTCAGACACAAAAACAGGCTGTAGAGAAGACACTTTCTCCACAGCCTGAAAAAAGTTACTTCTATAGGTAGAAGTAACTTTTTTATATCCTAACATTTACACACCCTTTTTTTGCATAGATATAATCATTTCTTTTAGCCCATTATAATACGAAGTTTTTGGTATCTCCCCGATACACCTCTCATATTTCTCCCCGCTTAATACAACTGGTTTTTCCGTCAAATATAGCATTTCCACAAATTCTTTCATCTGCTTATCAAACAGACCAATGAACTTGATCATTCCTCTTTTTACAGCTATTATTCGTTTGGTATATCCCGTTAATTCCCGTATGTGTTGAATCATTTCCTCACCTGTAATGACACCATAACCTGGTATGTTCCAATTTTGTCCATAGGCCTCATCATGTGAAGCTAATTCAACCATCGCTTTTGCACCATCTGGTGTAAAAATATATTCACGGGCAATCTTTTTATCTCCAACAAAGCTAGACATTTTATTTGCAAGTATTCCCTTTAATGTATGATGGACAAGTGTATTTTCTGCATTTGGACCATAAAAGTCTGGGAAATGAGCAATAAACATTCGTACATTAGCTTGTTTTGCCATCTCTTCAAGTTGTAAACGAATCTTCCCTTTCTTTGTTTGTGGTCTCTTTTTAGCATCTTCTTTTACAAGCCCTTCCCCTTGCCTTCCATACGCATAAATATTATCAACTATTCCTAGTTTGATACCGTAATGTTTCGATACCTCTAATATGTTTATTAATAATTTCTCTTGTTGTTTCTCCCAATCTGAATACGGAATATTTACAGCATGAAATATAATATCAACATCTTTAGCAGCATTCATTATATCCTCTTGTATAAATACGTCGCCTGCTACAACTTCTACATGTTTGTTCCCAGAAAATAATGCACCTAATCTCTCCTTATTTCTTGCAAAAGCAACTACATGAATCCCTCGGTCACATAATTCGTTTACAATTGCATAACCCATTGAACCAGAAGCACCTAATACTAAAGCCTTCTTCATTATAAATCCCCTCCTAAATTAATTAACCACCGTTCAATTAATGTTAAAAAGAAAATCACTTACATAAGAAGCGATTTTGAAATAAACTCTACATGTACTTTAGCCAAACCTTGTAGTTCTTCAAACGTTTGACCACTTCTGCAATAATGTGCTACAAATCCATGTAATGATAAAAAAACAGACCATATTATCATCGCATTTAATTTCCCATCACATAAAGAAGAAATAACCTTCGCAAATTTTTCATAGCTAACATTAGGACTATTTGCCAAACACTCTTTTAATTCGGCATCTTTAATTAAAAACATAATTTCATAATGACTCTGATTTCTTAGACCAAATTCAATAAAACCGAATAAAACTGCTCTTAGTTGCTCTTCTCTCGATAATTTTTGATTACAAATTTCATCTAACTTTTTATTTAATAATTGAAAATCCTGTTCCACCATTGCGTAAAATAGCTCTGCTTTGTTTTTAAAATGATAATAAATCGAACCATGGCTATATCCAAGTTCTGTTGCAATTTTGCGCATTGAAGTATGTTGATATCCTTGTGCTATAAATAGCCCCCTAGCTACATTCATAATCATTTCTCTTGTTAGTTCTTGTTTAACTGCTTTCCTTGGCGACATATTTCATACCTCACACATTTAATTAACCACTGTTCAATTATATTATATATTTTCAGAAAATTAATGCAACCCTTTTTTTGAAAAAATATACATTTTGAAATGATGGCATTATATGAAAGAATTTAGTATCATGATTCAAGGTACTATTTCAAGTTGGACGGAGGATACTATGAGCTTATTAACAGTTGAAAAATTAGGACATACATTTGGCGATCGTACATTATTTAAAGATGTATCTATGCGATTATTAGCAGGTGAGCACGTTGGATTAGTTGGTGCAAACGGTGTTGGTAAATCAACATTCATGAATATCATTACTGGTCAGCTCATTCATGACGAAGGTCGTGTAGAATGGACACCAGGCACACATTACGGTTACTTAGATCAGCATACGGTTTTAACGCCTGGACGTACAATTCGTGACGTACTAGCGGATGCATTTTTACCGTTATTCGAAAAGGAAACAGCTTTAAATGAAGTTACAGAAAAAATGGGAACTGCTACACCAGAAGAACTAGAAGAACTTCTTGAACAAATGGCAGAAATACAAGATGCACTTGAAGCAGGTGGTTTCTATTTACTAGATATGAAAATTGAAGAGGCTGCACGTGGTCTTGGAATTGATGCTATTGGTTTAGATCGTGATGTTTCAGCACTAAGTGGTGGACAACGTACAAAAGTATTGCTTGCAAAGCTATTACTTGAGCAACCAGAAGTGTTATTGCTTGATGAACCTACTAACTATTTAGACGTTGAACATATTCATTGGTTAACAACTTATTTAAAAGAATATCCACATGCATTCTTATTAATTTCTCATGATACAGAATTTATGAACAAATGTGTTGATGTTATTTTCCATCTAGAATTCACAAAAATGACGCGCTATACAGCGACATATGAAAAATTCCTAGAACTAGCAGAAATCAATAAAAATCAACATATAAACGCTTATGAAAAGCAGCGTGAGTTTATCAAAAAGCAAGAAGATTTCATTGCAAAGAACAAGGCTCGTTATTCAACGACAGGTCGTGCAAAGAGTCGTCAAAAACAACTTGATCGCATGGAACTTATTGATCGTCCGGAAACAGCAATTAAACCTGAATTCTCATTTAAAGAAAGTCGTGCAAGTAGTCGCTTCGTCTTTGAAGGTGAAAATGTAGAAATCGGATATACACATCCGCTACTACCAAAGCTATCAATGACAATTGAGCGTGGTGAAAAAATTGCTATTGTTGGATGTAATGGTGTTGGTAAATCAACGTTACTAAAAACAATCTTAGGTAAAATTAAACCTTTAAACGGTAAAACAAGTCTTGGTGACTTCTTAGAGCCTGCATACTTTGAGCAAGAAGTTAAAGCTGATAATATAACACCAATTGATGATGTATGGAATACATTCCCTGGCCTAGACCAGCATCAAATTCGTGCGATGTTAGCAAAATGCGGATTAAAAAATGAACATATTTCTCGCCCATTAAGTCAATTAAGTGGTGGAGAACAAGCAAAAGTTCGTTTATGTAAGTTAATGGGTGAAGAAAGTAACTGGCTACTATTTGATGAGCCGACAAACCATCTTGATGTTACAGCAAAAGAAGAACTTAAGAAGGCTATGAAAGCATATAAAGGAACAATTCTCCTTGTATGTCACGAACCGGAATTCTATGAAGATTGGATCACAAAGGTTTGGGATGTTGAAAAATGGTCTCAAAATAGTAAGTAGTCTTTAAGAAAAAACTCCTTGTGTAGACAAGGAGTTTTTTACTTGTTTTTATTAAGAATTTTTTATATTGTAGTATCCTATAAGGCGTAATCGAAATTCTTTTAATTCCGGATACGCCTCTAAATTTGCTAACATACCTCTAATTACCGGAATTCTTGGATTAAGCAATCGCATTTCCGCCTCTAAAACATCTAATGTTACTAGCAATTCATCATCCTCTAATTGATCAGCTAAATTACGCTTAAATACAATAATTTCTTTTAAAAAATGCTCTTTAACTTGTTCCTTAATGAGCTCTGATTTACAAAGGAATTCTCCAAGCTTTTCTTCATGTAAAATAGGTTCTTCCGAAGATTCTACCAATCCATCTACTAAATTATCTACTCTTTTTAAAATAAAAGCAGAGACATAAGATAAGTCAATTTCTGCTGCTTGTAAAATAATTAATTCTAAATACCCACGGCATATGCCTTCCACTATAATTACTAAATCCAATAAATATGGCATAACCTTTTCACCATAAATGGACAATAAACTATTCCGATAAAATGCATGAGACTCTAACTTCATCCGCATCATAAATTCTTCAACTTCTTTATTAAACGGAATCGCATTTTCTCTCGCATGCATAATAATAAATTCTTTATGCTTTTGTATATCATTAAACTGACAATGTAATTGTTTTGCAAATTTTTCACGTGGTAATAAAGACTCTTGTTCAATATCCAGCATTTTCTTTTGGATTTTGTCATAATAATATCGAAGCGTCGCTAATAAAAGCTCATCTTTTGATTTAAAATACAAATAAAAAGCTCCCTTTGAAATACCACAAGTGGTGACGATTTCTTGTACCGACGTTGCATTTACACCCTTATTCGCAAACAACTTCATAGCCGATTCTATAATTAAACGCTCTTTTTCTTTCATATCTTCTCTCCTAAATTTAATCTCGCATCTTATTATAAATGTATTATACCATCTCTTTTTATTGACGTTTGACCGAACGGTCAGTTATATTATGTATTAGACTGACCAGTTGGTCAATATAATAAAAAGGGAGCGCAAACATGAACAAAATCATCAATTTCTCGTTAAAAAATAAGTTCGCAGTTTGGCTACTAACCATTATTGTTACTATTGCAGGGATCTACTCTGGACTCAATATGAAGCTGGAAACAATTCCTGATATTACAACACCGATTGTGACAGTAACTACGGTCTATCCTGGTGCTACACCAGAAGAAGTAGCTGATAAAGTTTCAAAGCCGATGGAAGAACAACTACAAAATTTAAGCGGTGTTAACGTTGTGAGCTCATCATCTTTTCAAAACGCATCTTCTATTCAAGTAGAATACGATTTTGATAAAAATATGGAAAAAGCAGAAACGGAAATTAAAGAGGCTCTCACGAATGTGAAACTCCCAGAAGGTGTTAAAGATCCTAAAGTTTCACGAGTAAACTTCAATGCTTTTCCTGTTATTTCGTTAAGCGTAGCAAGCAAGAATGAATCTTTAGCTACCTTAACTGAAAATGTAGAGAAAAATGTTGTACCAGGATTAAAAGGACTTGATGGTGTTGCATCTGTTCAAATTGCAGGTCAACAAGTAGATGAAGTACAGCTCGTCTTCAAGAAAGATAAAATGAAAGAATTAGGACTAAGTGAAGATACTGTAAAAAATGTGATTAAGGGATCGGACGTATCTTTACCACTTGGCTTATACACGTTTAAAGACACGGAAAAATCAGTTGTTGTAGATGGCAATATTACAACAATTAAAGCGTTAAAAGAAATCAAAATCCCAGCTATACCTTCATCACCTAACGGTCAAGGTAGTCAAAATGCTGGCGCTGGTGCACAAACGCCGCAAATGAATCCAGCTGCTATGAACGGAATTCCAACAGTTACATTAGACGAAATTGCTGACATTAAAGAAGTTGGGAAAGCAGAATCCATTTCTCGAACAAATGGAAAAGAAGCAATTGGAATTCAAATTGTGAAGGCCTCTGATGCAAATACAGTTGATGTTGTAAATGCAGTAAAAGATAAAGTAAAAGATCTTGAGAAAAAATATAAAGATTTAGAGATCATTTCAACATTCGACCAAGGTGCACCTATTGAAAAATCAGTTGAAACAATGCTGAGCAAAGCAATTTTCGGCGCTATCTTTGCGATTGTTATTATTATGCTGTTCCTACGAAATATTCGAACAACGTTAATCTCTGTCGTTTCAATACCACTTTCTTTATTAATTGCTGTTTTAGTCATAAAGCAAATGGATATTACGCTTAACATTATGACGCTTGGAGCAATGACAGTGGCTATAGGCCGTGTTGTTGATGACTCAATTGTTGTTATTGAAAATATTTACCGACGTATGTCGTTATCAGAAGAGAAATTGCGCGGAAAAGATTTAATTCGTGAAGCTACGAAAGAAATGTTTATCCCTATTATGTCTTCTACCATTGTGACAATCGCTGTATTCTTACCTCTAGGACTTGTAAAAGGTATGATTGGTGAAATGTTCTTACCATTTGCCTTAACTATCGTCTTCGCTTTATTAGCGTCGTTACTAGTGGCTGTTACAATCGTACCAATGCTTGCTCATTCCTTATTTAAGAAAGAAAGCATGAGAGAAAAAGAGGTACATCATGAAGAGAAACCGAGCAAATTAGCAAATGGGTATAAACGTATACTTGAATGGGCTTTAAATCACAAAATTATTACATCTAGTATTGCTGTCCTTCTATTAGTTGGTAGTCTCGCACTTGTGCCCGTTATCGGTGTAAGTTTCTTACCTTCTGAAGAAGAAAAAATGATTATCGCAACATACAAACCTGAACCAGGTCAAACATTAGAAGACGTTGAAAAAATTGCAACGAAAGCTGAAAAGCACTTCCAAGATAATAAAGACGTGAAAACAATTCAGTTCTCATTAGGTGGAGAGAACCCAATGAGCCCTGGTCAAACAAATCAAGCTATGTTCTTCGTTCAATATGATAACGACACGAAAAACTTCGAAAAAGAAAAAGAACAAGTCGTTAAAGATTTACAGAAGATGTCTGGCAAAGGTGAATGGAAAAACCAAGACTTCGGAGCAAGTGGCGGTAGTAATGAAATTAAACTATACGTTTACGGAGATAGCTCAGAAGACATTAAGCCTGTCGTAAAAGATATTCAAAATATCATGAAGAAAAATAAAGACTTAAAAGATATAGATTCTAGTATTGCAAAAACATATGCAGAGTACACTTTAGTCGCAGATCAAGAAAAGCTAAGTAAAATGGGCTTAACGGCTGCTCAAATTGGAATGGGACTTTCTAATCAACATGACCGCCCTGTTCTGACAACTATTAAAAAAGACGGTAAAGATATCAATGTATATGTAGAAGCTGAAAAACAAAATTATGAAACAATCGATGACTTAACAAATCGCAAAATTACAACACCACTTGGTAATGAAGTAGCTGTGAAAGATGTTATGACTGTAAAAGAAGGTGAAACATCGAATACAGTAACACACCGAGATGGCCGTGTTTATGCAGAGGTTAGTGCAAAATTAACATCTGATGACGTTTCAAAAGCATCTGCTGCAGTCCAAAAAGAAGTAGATAAAATGGATCTTCCTTCTGGTGTAGATGTTTCTATGGGCGGTGTTACTAAAGATATTCAAGAATCATTCAAGCAACTTGGCCTAGCGATGTTAGCTGCGATTGCCATTGTATACTTCGTTCTTGTCGTTACATTTGGCGGTGCCCTTGCACCATTCGCAATTTTATTCTCGCTACCATTCACAATTATTGGGGCTCTTGTTGCCTTATTAATCTCTGGTGAAACATTAAGTGTATCTGCAATGATTGGGGCGCTTATGTTAATCGGTATCGTTGTAACAAACGCAATCGTGCTTATCGACCGCGTTATTCATAAAGAAAATGAAGGTTTATCAACACGTGAAGCTTTATTAGAAGCTGGTGCAACACGCCTTCGTCCGATTTTAATGACTGCAATTGCAACAATCGGGGCTCTTATCCCGCTTGCATTAGGATTTGAAGGTAGCGGCTTAATTTCTAAAGGACTTGGTGTGACGGTAATTGGTGGATTAACAAGTTCAACATTATTAACACTTCTTATTGTTCCAATCGTTTATGAAGTATTAAGCAAATTTAAAAAGAAAAAAACAAAATAGCAAAAAAATAACCTCGCTAACTGCGAGGTTATTTTTTATTCCCAAACAAGATTAAGAAATCACCGTATCCTTCTTTTTCTAACTCCCCTTTCGGGATAAATCGAAGAGCTGCGGAATTAATACAGTAACGAAGTCCATTCGGTCCTGGACCATCTGGAAATACATGTCCAAGATGTGAATCTCCTTCTTTACTTCTCACTTCTGTACGTGTCATATTATGACTCACATCCATCTTTTCTTTCACACTTGCTGACATAACTGGTTTTGTAAAACTAGGCCATCCACATCCACTATCAAATTTATCTAGAGAAGTAAACAACGGCTCACCTGAAACGATGTCTACATAAAGACCTTCCTCTTTATGGTTCCAATACTCATTTCGAAATGGTGGTTCTGTACCATTTTCCTGCGTTACATAAAACTGCATCTCATTGAGTTTTTCTTTTAAATGAGCATTATCCTTTGGCCAATGTTGCTTAATAAAAGCATCTCGTCCTGAGCCTTTACGATATAACTCATAACGGAATGTATTTTTCTTATGATATCCTTGATGATATTCTTCAGCTGGATAAAATGTAGCTGCTGGCAATATTTTTGTCGCAATTGGTTTTGAAAAGCGCCCACTCTGCTCAAGTTCTTCTTTTGAGGCTTCTGCTTTTTTATGTTGTTCTTCATTATGATAAAAAATCACTGTTTCATAAGACTGTCCGCGGTCGTGGAATTGTCCTCCAATATCGGTCGGATCAATTTGTCTCCAATATATATGTAACAATTCCTCATACGGCATTTTGTTTGCATCAAATGTAATTTGTACCGCTTCATAATGTCCTGTTGTTTCTGAGCACACTTCTTTATACGTTGGGTCCTCTTTATGACCGCCTGTATAACCTGAAACAACTTGTATAATTCCCTCCATCTCTTCAAATGGAGAAACCATACACCAGAAACACCCTCCAGCAAATGTAGCCACTTCTACCTTTTCATTTACAGCCATTACTTCACCCCTATTCTATATTCTCCTTACAGTATGGCATAAGAAACATAATGTTATAAAAGAAAAAGCATCGAACATCGATGCTTTTTCTCTACTTCACTTTATTTCGTTCCAACATCCTTCTCCATTTCATCACTTGTCACATCTAGGACATCTAATAAGAAAATGAAAATTGGAATACCGATAATCAGTCCCCATACACCTAAGAAGTGCTCTGAGAAAATTAATACCATAAAAGTATAGAAAATCGGTAAATTTGTTTTTTGCGACATAAACTTCGGATTTAATACGTAACTTTCAAGCGCATGAATCACTGTTACGATAATTAAAATATAAACAACGTACATAATACCGCCAATATTGTAAGCAATCATACAAAGTGGGAATAACGAAATGATAACCCCCGCTACTGGAATTAAGCCAAGCAAGAAAATCATTAACGCTAAACCTAATAATTGCGGGAATCCTAATATCCATAATGCGATAACTGAAAGAACACAGTTAACAACAGCAATTAAAAATTGTGCTTCGATTACCTTTCCAAATGAGCGTGCAAATTTCTTTCCAAAGTACTCAATTTCAGTATAGAAAATTGCAAGCCTGCTTTCTTTAAACTTTGCAGTAAAACCAACAATACGAGATTTTTCTAGTAAGAAAAACAAACTCAAAATTAAAGAAAGTAAAACTTGAAGGCCAAATTTACCAACATTCGTAATCGATTTATACAAAATGTCTACGCCTTGTCCTACATATTTAGAAAGCTCCATATGATTGACAGCATTAACTGCATACCTAATTAGTTCACTATCTGGTGGGTTTCTTAAAAATACATTGAATTGGTAAATCAATTGTGAAATTTGTATCGTTAATACTGGTAAATATTTAAATAGCGTAATAGCAATTCCACCAATTAACATTACATATAGAAATGCTATAATAATTTTTCGATTAATAGGCATGAAATGATCTAATTTGCGGGAAATAAACTTTTGGAATCGATCCATTAAATACGTGAGAATAAACGTAATTAATATTAAATTCAACATACTTTGCAGCCCGTATAACACGAGAGCAAGTATTACTAATACGAGTAACCTCTGAAATCCTTTGCTTTGAAACAGGTTTTTTATTTGCATAATCGACGAATACTCTCTCCTGTCCTATAAACTAAAACGTTAATAAGTAGATTTCTCTCTCTTTTCTACTTTTAATTATTCATTCATATTAAGATTTTTATAAACTCATTATATGCCTACCTTAACAGGTATATAGTAGCTTACTTCTTATTTTACAATACAATGACCTAATTCAAAACGTATTCTACATAGTATTAATGAAGATTTAAGGAAACTTACATTTTTTTAAATAGGTCTTACCACTACTGTAACATAAAAAGCAAGCTATCAGTAGAAATCTGTCCTACAAATAGCTTGCTTTTCTTATTTTTTAAGTAAGTTTTACTATCCAATGAATGGCATGAACATTGGGATGACAACTACTGTTACAACCCCAACTACCGTTACAGCAATACTTGCCATCGCTGCCTCTACCTCACCCATTTCAATTCCTACTGCAACTCCTAATGCATGGCCCGCTGTTCCAAGTGCTAAACCTTTTGCAATCGGATGTTTCACTCTAAATGTTTTTAAGAATAATGCTCCTAATGCATATACGATAACTGCGTTGAAAATAACCGCAAACGATGTAATTGCAGGAATACCACCAATACTTTCTGAAATTGGTAACGCAATTGCTGTTGTTGCTGCTTGCGGTAGCATTGAATTCATTACTGCTGTATCTAAACCGATTGCTTTTGCAACAATGAACACGACAATTACTGAGCAAATAGATCCAACCACGATAGCTGATAAAATTTGCCACCAATATTTTTTCAACTTATCAACTTGTTTATATAGTGGGATAGCGAATGCAATGGTTGCTGGCTCTAAGAAGAAACTAATCATTTTTCCACCAGTATTATATTCTTTAAAAGTAAAGTTACCTACCTTTAGAAAGACAATGCCTAATACCATCGCTACGAATAATGGTGTAAATAGGAAGAACCCTTTTGAATGCTTGAATAATAATGTTCCGATTCCGTATGCGATTAATGAAACGACGATTCCGAAATATGGAGTCATTGTGCTTGCCATATTCATTACCTCCTAACAATATATAAATACAATGGTTACGCAACCTTTCCGTGCTTGCGTCCTTTATTTACTACTTTCAATTCTTTTGTATCTTCTGTTTCTTTTTCATCTTTTCCTAAAATGAATTGTGCAAATAATCCTGTTACAGCGAGTAAAATAACTGTTGCTACAACAATTACAGTTAAAATTTGTACAAAGTATTGCCCCATTACACCAAGAGAATTAATAACTGAAATACCTGATGGGACGAAAAGGAATCCGATAATACCGGTTAAAGCTGTTCCAAGTGATTCAACTTGCTCCAATTTAATTACTTTTAAACATAATAGACTAAATAAAATAACTAACCCGATTACCGATGAAGGCATTGGAATTGGTAAATGCGTTACAATAATATTTGAAATTAACATAATAGCTGAGAATATAAATGCTTGTGATAAGAAACTATATACTTTTTTCGTACTCATTTTGGCCACCTCTTTCGATTTGGTACCTTTATTGTATAGGATATAAACACCAAAGTAAGCGTTTACATAACGGAACGTCAAATATACAGAATCAGTTACAAATATAAAAGGATGAAATACAAAAGCCACTTCTTAAATACGAAGCAGCTTCTTGAGTTCTTTTGCATATGTACGGCTAACAGGTACTTTCGATCCTTCTTTCATGATTAAATTATAAGTAGAATTGAACCATGGCTGAATTTCAGTAATATGATTAATATTCGCAATAAAGCTACGATGGATGCGCATGAAACTTGCTTGTGGTAACTTCTTCTCTAAAATTACAAGTGTATCATGTGTTACATACGTTTCCCTCATTGTTTTTACTGTTACTTTCCCATCTACAAGCCCTACATATATAATGTCTTCAATATTCACAAGTACGATTGATTCTTCAATTGGTAATGCTAATTTATGCATCTCTGCTGCTACATCTGTCCCCTTTATTTCGTGCTTCGTTTCTATTTGCGCTTGTTTTTGTTTTTTATACTTCTTTAATGTTTGCACAATACGTTCTTCATCAAATGGTTTTAAAATGTAGTCTAATGCATCTACTTCAAATGCTTGCAACGCATATTGATCATAGGCAGTAGCAAATACAATTGCAGGTAGATTTTTCATCTTCTTTAATATATTCGCGATTTCAAATCCGTTATCATCGGATAATTGAATATCTAAAAACACAATATCTGGTCTACTTTGCATTAGTTCCTCTAATGCATCTTCCACACAATCAGCCTCACCAACTATCTCAACTTCTTTCGTTCTCTCTAATAAATACTTTAGTTCATCACGTGCTAACATTTCATCGTCAACTACTAATACTTTTAACACCCGGCTCTTCCTCCCCTACTTTTTTTGGAATAATAAAGGTAATCTCCGTCCCTTTATTTAATTCACTTTCGATATGAAGCATCGTTTCTTTCCCAAATAACCCAATAAGACGTTCATTAATATTATATAAAGCTGTTCCAGTCCCTTTCTTTGATGAAACTACCATCTTTCCTAATTGTTCTAAACGTTCTTCCTCAATTCCCTGTCCATTATCTTTTACTTCAAAGTGAACCATACCCTCTTTTTCAAAAACATGCACTTCCACTTCGCATATTGGTTGCTTCTTCGGAAAAGCATGTCGCAATGCATTTTCAACCAATAGTTGAAGAACAAATGGTGGTACTAAAGTTGTCTTTAGCTCATCCTCAATATACATCTTTACCTCATACTTATTTGGGAACCTTGCTTGTTCTAGTGATAAGTATGCCTGTACGTGGTTTAATTCTTGCTCTAGTGGAATCAATAACTGACGTGCCCCTTGCAAATTACAACGAAAATACACGCTAAGCTGTAATAATAACTTCCTTGCTTTTTCTACATCTGTTCGGCATAAAGCTGATACTGTATTAATCGCATTAAATAAAAAGTGTGGGTTAATTTGCGCTTGTAATGCTTTTATCTCCGCATCTTGAAGTAATTTACTTTGCAACTCAGCTTCTCCTAACTCTAACTGCGTGGAGAATATTTTTGCTAACCCTTCTGCTAATTCTTCTTCAACGCGACTTAACTGGTTAGAATTTTTGAAATACAGTTTTAATGTACCTATCGTATTTCCATGTGAAGTTAGTGGAATAACAATAGCGGCTTGTAAGGGACAGCTTTCATGTTGGCAATTAATAACCTCACGTGATTTCGCCTTCCTTATTTGCCCTGTATGTAAAACTTCTTTTGATAAACCAGTTATTAAACTATGTGAAGGAATATGGTGATCTGATGCTAATCCAACGTGCGCTAATATTTTCTCTGTATCTGTTAAAGATACCGCATCCGTTCCTGTAAAGCGGTGAATAATTTGTGCCACATGCTTACACGATTCTTCTGTTAAGCCTTGACGAAAATACGGTAACGTTTTATCAGCAATACGCAATACTTTATGAGTCTGAAGTGCTTTTGCATTCTCCTCCTGACGCAAAATAGCTTGTATCATAGAAAGTAAAATAAAACTCCCAAAACTATTTACAAGAATCATCGGTATCGCTATTGTTTTCACAACGCTAATTCCATCCTCTATAATTAATAAAATCATAACCATTTCTAAAGATACGATAAAAACACTTAAAACTGCTGAAAACTTAGGAGTAATTGTACGATTATATTTTTTGAAAATATATCCGATATAACCAGTTATAATCCCCGCTAAAATAGAAGAGATTGCGCAACTTAGCGCTGTCGTACCACCAAGCATATAACGATGAATACCAGCAATAAACCCGACTCCAACCCCTACGATAGGGCCACCAAGTAAGCCACTAATACCAACACCCATAATACGCGTATTCGCAATTGTACTTGACGAAGAAACACCTTGTAACCAATTTTCATTCATAATCGTATTTCCTGCTATTTCAATCCCAGTGTAATTGCTTACAATTGTAAATACCGAAAAAATACAAATAAGCTTAAGCTTATCTACATAGCCGTCCTGTTTATGAAGGAGGCGCCTGAAAGTTTTAATATGAGAGAGTAAAAATCCTAAAATAACTATAAGTCCGACTCGTTCAATCATCATGAGTACTAAATTTAGCATCTTTGATTCATTCCTTTTTATTTAGTTAGTTTTATTATGGGAAAATAATGAAGCCGGCGTCAAGAAGAACGAAATGTTTTTTGAAATATTTTACACATAATAATCCCCTCTTTATTTGACAATACAATAGAAGAGTGCTAAAAATAAAGTAATATAATACAGTCCTTTAACCCAACCCCGTGAGGTTGAGAAGGAAGTCGGAATACAATATACGTATGTTCTTTTTTGGGGGATACGTATGCTTTTTTGGCCTTCTCATCATATCAGGTGAGAAGGCCTTTTGTTATTCTTCCATAGCGACTGTAGAAAATAAGGAGGAGTAATAATGAACGTCACTACTGATGTACATCAAACAACAGAGGAGACGAAAGCGAAAAGGTATAAAACATTATTTGGTTCTGCGCTAGGATATGCAGCAGAAGGTTTAGATATGTTGCTATTATCTTTCGTACTTGTCTATATTTTAAAAGAGTTTCACTTAAGTCCTGTTGAAGGTGGAAACTTAACATTAGCTACCACAATAGGGATGTTAATTGGTTCTTATTTATTTGGATTTATTGCTGATTTATTTGGACGTATTCGTACAATGGCCTTCACAATCTTACTGTTTTCACTAGCAACCGCACTCATTTATTTCGCAACAGACTACTGGCAATTATTAATTCTTCGCTTTTTAGTTGGAATGGGAGTTGGTGGTGAATTCGGAATCGGAATGGCCATTGTAACAGAAACATGGTCTAAAGAAATGCGCGCTAAAGCGACATCTGTTGTTGCACTTGGATGGCAATTTGGTGTACTGGTTGCTTCACTCCTTCCAGCATTTATTGTCCCGCATTTTGGATGGAGAGCCGTTTTCTTATTTGGATTAATTCCAGCTTTACTAGCTGTCTATGTCCGTAAAAGTTTAAGTGAACCGAAAATATGGGAGCAAAAACAACGCTACAAAAAAGAACTATTACAAAAAGAAGCTGCAGGTAAATTAACACCTACTGAAGCAGAACAACTAAAACATATAAAAAAATTCCCACTTCGAAAGTTATTTGCCAGTAAAAAAGTAACAATCACAACAATCGGTCTTATTATTATGTCATTTATCCAGAACTTCGGATATTACGGAATCTTCACATGGATGCCAACTATTTTAGCAAATAAATATAACTATACATTAGCAAAAGCAAGTGGCTGGATGTTCATTTCTACCATCGGTATGCTAATTGGAATTGCAACCTTTGGTATTCTAGCTGATAAAATTGGTCGTCGTAAAACTTTTGCAATTTATTATATTGGCGGTACAGTATACTGTCTCATTTACTTCTTCTTATTCACAGATTCAACATTATTATTATGGGGAAGTGCATTGCTTGGATTCTTTGCAAATGGAATGATGGGAGGATTTGGGGCAATTTTAGCTGAAAACTATCCTGCTGAAGCTCGCTCTACCGCAGAAAACTTTATTTTCGGTACAGGACGTGGATTAGCTGGATTTGGGCCTGTTATCATCGGCTTACTCGCTACAGGTGGCAACCTACTTGGAGCATTGTCCTTGATTTTTATCATCTACCCAATCGGGTTAATTACAATGCTACTATGTGTACCAGAAACAAAGGGAAAAGTATTAGATTAAACGTAAAAGAGGAAGCATCTCATTTAGGATGCTTCCTCTTTTACGTTTTTATTTATTTTGATTTACTAGCCTTCTGAAATAAGAATGCAGTTTTATCTTCTTCTTTTACAATACCTTGTTTTAATGCTAATTCTCCCGCAACTTTAGGCGCTAACCATAGCATTGGGAATAACAAAATTGATACCGGAACTGCCGTCACCACGATAAACGATTGTAGCGCATTAATGCTTCCTTCACCCATATATAAAAGAATTGCTGCAACTGCGCCCATAATAAGCGACCAAAAAATTCGCAAACTAATTCTAGGATCTCCGTCTCCAGTCACTGCCATCGAAATGGAATACGCCATTGAATCTCCTGTTGTCACTACAAACAAAATTGTTAATAAAAGAAATGCTGGTCCAATAATATTAGAAAGTGGCAATTGCCCTGTAATTGCAATCATAGCTGCCGGCATACCAGATTCGCTTAATGCGTCCGAGATAGACCCAGGATTCATTAACTCATAAAACACACCTGATCCCCCTAATATAGTAAACCAAAACGTTGTAATAATAGGTGCGATAATTCCAATTGCAACGATGATTTCTCGAATCGTTCTCCCTCTTGAAATTCGACTCACTAAAATTGCCATCATTGGTCCGTATCCAATAAACCATCCCCAGAAAAAGATTGTCCAAGATCCTAACCAACTTGTATCACCACGGTATGTGCTCATCGGTATAAACTCACTTACATAAAATCCAAACGAAGAAACAAACGAATCAATAATAAATCCACCTGGCCCAAATAGTAATATGAATGCCATTAATAAAATTGCTAATCTAACATTTAAATTACTTATAATTTGAATCCCTTTATCAATACCTGTTACTGCCGATATGGTAGACACGGCCACTACACAAACAATAATTGCTAATTGAGTAGTAAACACATCAGAAATTCCAAATAATTCTTGTAATCCATAACTTGCTTGTAAACCTAAAAATCCAATTGGGCCAATTGTACCTGCAGCTACCGCAATAATTGCAGCTGCATCAATTATCGTTCCAAGCAGGCTCTTTCTTAATTTTTCCCCAAAAATAGGATATAAAAGCGTTCGAGGTTTTAGCGGCATACCTTTATGATAATGTCCATACATCATAACTACCGCACTAATTGTACCTAAAATCGTCCATGCTAAAAATCCCCAATGCATATAACTTTGTGCTAAAGCAGGCATGACTGCTTCTTTCGTTCCAGCAGATATACCGTCATGTATTGGTGGCACCGTCATCAAATGGTACATTGGCTCTGCTGCTGCCCAAAAAACGCCACCTCCGGCAAGTAATGTAGACATAATAATAGCAAGCCATTTTGCCGTACTAATCTCAGGTTTTTCTAAATTACCTAGTTTGACCCTCCCATATTTCGAGAACGCCATACACATCGCAACAATAAATGTACCTAACAATAAAACTTGCCAGAAGGCACCGAAATATTTAATTGAAAAAGCAAAACTGGTATTAATCGCACTCTCTACATAATCCTTATTCAAAAAAACTGCAATTACAAATAATAAAAGTGAACCACCGCTAATAATAAATACAGGCCAATCAGTTTTTCGACTCTTCATCCTCATTTACACTTCCTCCTTCCTCAGCAATCTAAAAAAACAACTTTATTATGTTTTATTGTTTAAACCCAAAACATAATAATTATATATGCATAATAATTTATCGGCTTTCCACATACTTATGTTGTCCCTAAAAATATGCCAAATCCCTTATTTAAAAGAAAAAATCTCTTCCTCTTACATAAAAAAGCAAAACAAAAGACCTTATATTTCTATAAGGTCTTCGAAACAGAAATTTGATTATAACATAAGGAACTCCTTGGTTCAAAAATCCTCTTCCAAAAATAACCGAGAGTAAAGGCTTCCATTTGCTACATAACAGTAATTTAAAAAAATTATATTTTGCAGAAAAAAACTGCACTAAATATTATTTATGAAAGAAATTTGGCTTCAAAATTTCATTCGGATACGGTTTATGATAAATATGAGTGGTAGCTGGAGATAGCGGTGGAATAAGCCACACCCAATTACCTGTTACAACACGACCGCAAGCAGCTTCTTGCTTCTCAAATTGCTGAAATTGTTGTGCAGCAGTATGATGGTCAACAATACTAACTCCTTGTTTTTTAAAAGAGTGTAGTACGGCAATATTCAACTCAATTAGCGCCTTATCTTTCCATAACGTACCGTTTCTCGATGTATCTAAATCCATCATCTCCGCAACAGCCGGAAGTAAATTATAACGATCATAATCCGCTAAGTTGCGCGCCCCAATCTCTGTTCCCATATACCATCCATTGAACGGAGCGGCTGTATAAGAAATACCGCCAATTTCTAAGCGCATATCTGAAATCATTGGAACCCCATACCATTTTGCTCCAAGTGATGAAATTGGGTATTCTGGGTGTTCAATTGGCACTTCTTTTACTTCTTCTCTCGGAATTTCTTTATATATAGGCGCCTGCCCGTTTATAGAAAACACAAGTGGCAATACATCGAAATTCGTACCTTCTCCTTGCCAGCCAAGCTCCTGACAAAAGTCCGTAAATGCAGCGGAATCAGAGTCACCGATCACTCCCATTTCTGTTTTATATCCTGCATATCGAATCAATTGGTGATTATAAATTCGTATATTATTTTCCTCACCTTGATATTGCTTAAAAATCGTAATGGTTGGTTTAACTTTTCCGTCGTTCGTTGCATATTTAATATGATGAATTAATGCATTATATACACCCTCTTCATCATTTACTTCGCGCGCATCTAATATGTGCATCTTACTCCAAAATAGTCTTCCAATACATCTATTACTGTTACGCCATGCCATTCGTGAACCATGAACAAGTTCTTCAAATGTATGCTCATATGTCCCTGTCTTCTCTATCTCAATTTGAACTTCTTTTATACGTTCTTCTATCAATTTCTCTTTATGAAGCTCCTTATAACAAATCGTAATAAAATTACTTGCTTCCTCTATTAATTGTTTCGTTTTACTCATAAACGATCTCCTTCTATTTCAACAAAACGCTACTACTTTACAGTATAAGCAAAAAGGATAGGAGTCACAAATGAAAGTGAGAGTGTTACTTTTATTGTAATATTTTTCAGAAAATTAACAAGCTTACTATTGACTTACATGGAAAATGAGTGTATTTTTGACTCAGGTAAAGTATTTTTACCTAGACCAACTTTTAAATAGAAAGGAGGTAATCTTATGTCTTCATTCCAATTGCCAAAGCTTTCATATGACTATGATGAACTAGAGCCACATATCGATAGCAATACACTTTCCATTCATCATGGAAAGCACCATGCGACATACGTAAATAATTTAAATGCTACTTTAGAAAATTATACTGAATTACATAATAAATCTTTAGAAGAATTGCTATGTAATTTAGATGCTTTACCGAAGGAAATTGTTACGGCTGTACGAAATAACGGTGGTGGTCACTATTGTCATAGTCTTTTTTGGGAAGTGATGAGCCCACGAGGTGGCGGTGAGCCTAATGGAGACGTTGCAAAAGTAATTGATTATTATTTCAATACCTTTGACAACTTAAAAGATCAACTTTCCAAAGCAGCTATTAGTCGTTTTGGAAGTGGCTATGGATGGCTTGTTCTTGACGGTGAGGAACTCTCTGTTATGAGTACACCAAATCAAGATACGCCTTTGCAAGAAGGGAAAATCCCCTTACTCGTAATTGATGTATGGGAACATGCTTATTATTTAAAGTATCAAAATCGGCGCCCAGAGTTTGTTACCAATTGGTGGCATACAGTAAACTGGGACCAAGTAAACGAGAAGTATTTACAAGCAATTCAATCGCAAAAACATTAGTCGTACGTATAAGGTAAATTTGGTAATGTAAAATCAGTATTGTCGAAATCCTCCAGAATCCCCCGGATTGCCACCGGGGGATTTATGATTACTTCATTGTATTTATATAATGTTTTAAAACATTTTTTATTTCTAGTTTCAGCTCTCGGAATAAAAATCCGGATTCACGAGCCTTTCCATTATGTAGCGTACAGTTAGTTACTTCATTATAAGGAGCTATATTTTCCCCAACTTCCTGGATAAGTGCTTTTATTCCCGTCTTCTCTTCTATGAAATGAATAATTTCTTCCGTAGAAACTACTCCGTTACTACAGGCGTTAATTGGTCCTTTCACATTTTCCATTCCGCACCAAGCTAGAAACTCTCCTGCCTCTTTTTCATGTATAAATGACAAAGCTCCATCTATATAATCCACAACGATAGGGTTTTGGTTCACAACACATTCAACGTAAAATTGTAACCTTTTCGTATAGTCATTTTCTCCAATAACAACTGGAAAACGCACTGCAACGACTGGGAATGTTGCATATTGAAATAAAACCGATTCGGCTAATCGCTTTCCTTCACTATAATTAAAATCATTCCTATCTCCATATGTAATTGCATATTCGTATGGATTAAAGTCCTCTTCTAACAAGCTTAATGCAGGTTCATAGACAGCCATTGAAGATGTCATAATATACTTCTTCGTTTTTCCTTTCAAAACTTCACATACCATTTTCGCTGCATTTGAGCTATAGCATAAATTATCGTATACAATATCATAACTTTTTCCTTCTAGACGCTTTTCTAGTAGCTTTCCATCTTCTCTATCAACAATTATTCTTTTTACTGCGCTACCAAAAGAATCTTCAGTAACTCCCCTCGTGGCAATTGTTACATCGTGTCCAGCTTGCAAAAGGTACTCTACTAAATGTTTACCAAAAAACCTTGTTCCTCCTAGCACCAACACTTTCTTCAATTTCATCATCCCCATTTTCATGATTTATGAGATACCACCTTTTTTATTATAAAACGCTAATATATAAAAAAGCATGAAATCAGTTTAACGATTCCATGCTTTTATGCAGATCATATATTAACGTACTCGATATTTATAAATACAATAACAGAAGTACAAAATAGAAATTACTGATACATAAACCCATAGTTCATATACGAATCCCTCTCCCCATACTCCCATAAAATAAAATAGTGAAGGTAAAGTCAATGTTACCCATGATTGTACGAAGGCAATCCTTCCAAGATATTGATTGATATTCTTCTTTTGTGTATTTAGCACAAAGAATAAATACCAAAGTAATGCCCACATAAACCACGTTAATGCATTAACAACATCATGGAATTGAACAAATGAAACAACCATATAGAATAAAGCAATAATTGCTACCCAAATACAAAACCATCCTAGACCACTACTATCCATTCCTTTTATAAAAGTAACACCTACATATAAATAAGTTAATCCAAATAAGAACGTAGCCGCATATGAATACACTGTCCAATTGCTTTGGTCAGAAATCATGATCAAATAAAACGGAATGATAATTTGTAGTGCACCCACAAATAAATTAAAAACACCCGCACTTTTCATCTCTGCTTTCCCTAATATAACAAGACTATTTAAAAATAAAGCTGCCCCTGAAAGTAATAATCCTACATAACCCATATATATTCGTGTGAAAATCTTTACCTTTCACACTTTTAACCTCCCCACACTATAAAGTGATACTTATATTATTTTTCTTCTCATTTAAAACTACATACATAATTTTTCATCCAAATAAGTCAGACCTCCTACCTTAAAAAGGAGCGAACTTAAAACGCTTTCAATAATAAATAATCCTATCAAAACATGAACTAGGATTCCTTGATTATAAACGGACTCTAGCAATGATACAAGTGTTGGAATACTTTTCAATAATACGCTTTCAATTTCTATAAAAAATTAATAAAATAATACATTCCTCTATCTCATTCTACTACCTTCTAGCATAAGATATTGTAAAATCATATCATTTTAAGAAAGGTTTGATATTTATGCCTCTTCATTATCCAAATCATTCTGTTTTTCACTCTACAGGTGTGTTAACAAGAGAGCCTGCAACTATTTCAGCAGTCGTAAACATTGTAAATTTAGATGCATATTACGCTCACTATGTAAATATAGAAGTGTGGGATTGGTCTAATTATTCTAATCCTGTAAAGTTACCTGTATTAATTGGTGAAAATGTAGAAGTAGAATTCCCATATGTTTTACAAGGCAATCATCTCGCAGTCTTTTATGCTAATTTAGATGAGACTGTTGATTTGTATGAAATACGTATTTCTTATCCCGCTCACTCCAATATTATTGCAAATTGTTTCGGACGAAGTCTCCCACCATATACAAGTCAAGAGGGAAACACAGTATATCACAAACAACTTGTTCGAATTCATTAATTCCTCCTATTATGTAATAGGTGGTGGTCCGTAATACATTCTTTCTTATAAGAAAATTGTATTACGGACCTAAAACGCGATAGTACCCCTTAGCAGTTTTTGATTGTTTCAAACCCTCAATTTTGTATAAGGAATAGGCTTGATTCAAAACCTTTAATTTCTTTTAATAAATTTACATATGCTCGCTGAAATTGCTCTTGTGTTGCTGGCTGATCATAAAGTGAAACTTTAATTAGTGGGGGATTATACGGACAGTTGATCCCCCATCTATATCCTTTCCGATAATTTTCCTGATTTATAACAATACCTCTGTAGCACTTTTCAATCTTCATTCACTTACTACTAGGCTATATTAAATACAATTTCGTTCTAAAACGAGAAATAGAACGCATACTTAATAATCAATACCTTTACTTACATTGAAAATATTGATTCCTACATGTGTTGCCAGCCAAATATTCCTATAAAATAGCGAACGTTCTTTTCTAGGTTCGCTAATAAACTTAATAGAAAATGAATATAAAAAATGACCTCTTGCTTTTATGCAAAGGTCATTTTTTTATATTCATCATTAAACTTCTAAATAGCCATTTTTATTATTTGATTGCCATTTCCAAGAATCTGCACACATTTCTTCTAATCCACGTGTTGCCTCCCAGCCTAATTCACGCTTTGCTTTCGATGCATCAGCAAAACATACTGCCACATCACCTGGGCGACGCTCTGTAATTTTATAAGGAACTTTCTTGCCCGAAACTTTTTCAAACGCTTCAACCATCTCTAGTACACTATAGCCCATACCTGTGCCCAGGTTATAAGCATCTACTCCTGTTGTACTCAGTACTTTCTCAAGCGCCTTTACGTGACCATTTGCTAAGTCCACAACATGGATGTAATCACGGACTCCCGTTCCATCTTTCGTTGGATAGTCATTTCCGAATACACTTAATTCTTTTAACTTACCTATTGCCACTTGCGTTACATATGGCATTAAGTTATTTGGGATTCCATTTGGATCTTCTCCGATACGCCCACTTTCGTGTGCACCAAATGGATTGAAATAGCGAAGTAATGCAATACTCCATTCTGCATCTGCAAATGCTACATCACGCATAATTTGCTCAATCATTAATTTCGTTTGACCATATGGATTTGTTGCACTTAATGGAAACTCCTCCGTAATCGGTGACGTTTCCGGGATACCATATACAGTTGCAGATGAACTAAAGATCATCTTCTTAACATTATGTTTCTGCATTACTTCACATAGCACTAACGTGCTTGTAATGTTGTTATGATAATATGTTAATGGAATCGCTACTGACTCCCCTACAGCTTTAAATCCTGCAAAGTGAATAACTGCGTCAATTGCATTTTCTTCAAAAATTGCGTCAATTGCTTCATGATTTAAAACATCTTCTTTATAAAACTTAAATTGTTTTCCTGTTATTTCTTTCACTCGATTTATAGATTCTACCGAGCTATTCGAAAGGTTATCCACTACTATAACTTCGTAACCGCTAT
>NZ_JBMDKC010000086.1:0-23969 GCF_057809515.1 Bacillus sp. FG16 | reverse complement strand
TAACGTTTTTTGACACTTGGGGGTAGTCTTATTTCTTAAGTTGATGGGCATGTGGTAAGCCCCCTAAAAGAGATATTCTGCTATATATGTTTTTCATTTCAAGGGAGAATATGCATCTTTGGTAAAGAAAGGAATAGAGAGAGTATGAATATATGTAGAGTGCATCACGTTGCAATTATTTGTTCGAATTATGAGACGTCAAAATATTTTTATACTAGAATATTGGGATTTAAAGAAATAAATGAAGTATATAGAAAGGAACGAGATTCTTATAAATTAGATTTATGTGTAGGAGAAGAGTATCAAATCGAATTATTTTCATTTCCAAATCCGCCTGAGCGCAAAAGTTTTCCAGAAGCAGCAGGTCTTAGACATTTAGCATTTGCTGTTACAAATATAGAAGAAGCTGTGAAGCATTTAAATCAATGTGGTGTTGAGACAGAATCGATCCGTATTGATGAAATAACGGGGAAGAAATTCGTCTTTTTCCAAGATCCCGATGGTTTACCTTTAGAATTGTATGAGGTTTGAAAATTGGTTGATTTTATATAGAGTTGCTTTCAAATAATTGAAGAAACTAAAGTGAAACTTCTTTTTAAAAGGAGGTGTAACTTTAGCTAAGAAAGCTAAAGGACATATGTGGATATTTTAAAATTATTGATGGTAGTCATTCTTATTGGGTTAACAGCATTTTTTGTGGCTGTTGAATTTGCAATTATTAAGGTACGTAGCAGTCGTATTGATCAACTCGTTAGCGAAAAAAGACGAGGTGCACTGGCAGCTAAAAAGGTAACTTCAAATTTAGATGAATATTTATCGGCCTGTCAGCTAGGTATTACAATTACTGCTTTAGGGCTCGGGTGGTTAGGGGAACCAACCATTAAACATTTACTCGAGCCGTTGTTTTTAAAATTAAAATTCTCACCTGCGATTTCTAGTACAGTTTCATTTATTATTGCCTTTGCAGTAATTACATTTTTACATGTTGTCATTGGGGAGCTTGCTCCAAAGACATTTGCTATACAAAAAGCAGAACAAGTTAGCTTATTGTTATCGAAACCACTTATTTATTTTTACCGAGTTATGTATCCGTTTATTTGGGCTTTGAATGGTTCAGCGAGGGTTGTAACTGGTTTATTCGGATTACATCCAGCTTCTGAACATGAAGTAGCTCATTCAGAAGAAGAATTAAGGTTAATCTTATCTGAGAGCTATGAGAGCGGAGAGATTAACCAAAGGGAATTTAAATATGTAAATAATATTTTTGAATTTGATAATAGAGTAGCAAAAGAAATTATGGTACCTCGTACGGAAGTTGTAGGCTTATATGAGGACGAACCATTTGAAACACATATTAAAGTAATCGCACAAGAAAAGTACACGAGATATCCTGTATTTGGTGAAGATAAAGATGAAATTATTGGGATGGTTAATGTAAAAGATTTATTTATTCGTTATATGGATGGTAATCGGGACGAAGAGTGCTCGATTATGCCATATACAAGGCCAGTTATTGAAGTGCTAGAAAATATTCCAATTCATGATTTACTATTACAAATGCAAAGAAAACACATTCCATTAGCTGTATTGTATGATGAATATGGTGGTACAGCAGGGATTGTTACACTAGAGGATATTTTAGAAGAAATTGTTGGAGAAATTCGAGATGAATACGATGAAGATGAACACCCGCCTATAGAGTATGTAAGTGAAGGGTATAAAATTGTAGAGGGAAAAGTGCTTATTAGTGAAGTAAATGATTTGCTTGGCATACATTTAATTGCTGATGATGTAGATACAATTGGTGGCTGGATTATGGTACAAAAACAAATCGTTGCTGAAGGAGATGTTATTGAGAAACACGGTTTTTATTTTAAAGTCCTTGAAAAGGATATGCATCAAATTAAACGAGTGGAAATAAGGAAAGTAGAAGAATGATTTTCTATAAACTTTAATAAAAAGGATATGCAGAAAAATAAATGTTTGCGCTTTCAAAAAAGGTGCTATATAGTGAAGGTGGATACTGAAAAATTCTTCTGAATGATACTCGTGTTTTTAGAGGGCGGATTTTTTGGATAAGGATTTAGAATGAAAAAGTATAGGTGATAAAAATGATAGCAACGAAGGATATACGTATAGAAAAAGATTTTTTAGGTGAAAAAGAAGTACCAAGTGCAGCTTATTATGGTGTACAAACATTACGTGCCGTAGAAAACTTCCCAATTACAGGATACCGCATTCATCCATCACTCATTACAGCAATGGCAATTGTGAAAAAAGCGGCGGCACTTGCGAATATAGATACTGGTTATTTAGCTAAAGACATTGGACATGAAATTGCAGAAGCAGCGCAAGAAATTGTTGATGGAAAGTTTCATGATCAATTTATCGTGGATCCTATTCAAGGCGGAGCCGGAACTTCTATTAATATGAATACAAATGAAGTAATTGCGAATAGAGCGTTAGAACGTATTGGATATGAAAAAGGGGAATATGCGAAAATTAGCCCAAATACTCATGTGAACATGGCCCAATCAACGAACGATGCGTTTCCAACAGGGATTCATATTGCAACTCTTATGATGTTAGAAGAGCTTCTTATTACAATGGAAGAACTTCATTCTGCTTTTCGTAAAAAAGCAAAAGAGTTTGATCACGTTATTAAAATGGGACGCACACATTTACAAGATGCAGTTCCAATTCGCCTTGGACAAGAATTTGAAGCGTATAGCCGAGTGCTTGAACGTGATATAAAAAGAATTAAACAGTCTCGTCAACATTTATATGAAGTGAATATGGGGGCGACAGCTGTTGGTACAGGATTAAATGCAAATCCTACGTATATTGAACAAGTGGTAAAACATTTAAGAACGTTTAGTGGATTCCCACTTGTTGGTGCAGAGCATTTAGTTGATGCAACGCAAAATACAGATGCATACACAGAAGTATCTGCAGCACTTAAAGTATGTATGATGAATATGTCTAAAATTGCAAACGATCTTCGTATTATGGCTTCTGGACCACGTGTTGGGTTAGCTGAAATTCAATTGCCAGCACGTCAGCCAGGTTCATCTATTATGCCAGGTAAAGTAAATCCAGTTATGGCAGAAGTAATTAACCAAGTCGCATTCCAAGTAATCGGAAACGATCATACAATTTGTTTAGCATCAGAAGCAGGGCAATTAGAGTTAAACGTAATGGAGCCTGTGCTTGTATTTAATTTAATTCAATCTATCAGTATTATGAATAACGGATTCCGTGTATTCCGTGAATATTGTATTGAAGGAATTACAGCAAATGAAGAATTGCTGAAGCAATATGTTGAGAAAAGTGTTGGAATTATTACAGCAGTTAATCCTCATATTGGTTATGAAGCAGCATCTCGCATTGCACGTGAAGCAATTGAAACAGGAAAATCTGTTAGGGAGTTATGTTTAGAGCATGGTGTACTGACAGAAGAGGAATTGGATATTATTTTAGATCCATTTGAAATGACACATCCTGAAATTGCTGGAGCTTCTTTATTAAAAAATAAAAAAATGTAATGTGAAAAACACCGATCCATTTGGATCGGTGTTTTATTTTTAAAAGATATTAAATACAGCGTTTAATTGAAGTAAGCTAATAACAGCTAAGAAGATTAAACTGTATTTCATTGCTGTTTTAAATAGAGCAGATTCTTTACCAACTAGTCCAACTGCGGCACAAGCAACTGCTACAGATTGTGGTGAAACCATTTTTGCCATTGTACCACCTACTACGTTTAAGGCAACGAGTGTAGAAGGAACGATGTTTAACTGGTCTGCTGTTACTGCTTGAAGTGGTGCGAATAAAGAACCACTTGAAACTACTGAACCTGTAATGAATACGCCAATCCATCCTAAGATTGGAGAAAGAACTGGGAATGCATTACCAGTAGAAGAGAATGCAAGTCCAAGTGTAGATGACATACCAGAGTAGTTCTCTACGTAAGCTAAAGCGATAACGCTACAAATTGTATATACTGGAGCTTTTAATTCTTTCATTGTTTCAATCATTAATTCTTTAACCATTTTACCTTTTACGCGGTAAACGATAAGTGAAACGATAATTGCTAATACAATCGCAGTAGTTGTAGAAGAGAATACATCAAATTTGAAAACAGCTGCGAAAGGTGTATCAGCTTTTGTAATTGGTGTAGTTTTCATAACAGCATTATGAAGACCAGGGAACTGAATGTTAAATACTAAGTTTGCTAAAGCACCATCTGGAGCAAATAAAGCTTTAATCGGTTTTAAGTTAAAGATTGTTACAAATGCAGTTAAGAATACGAATGGAGACCAAGCATATAAAATTTGATTGAATGTATGTGATACTTTAGTTTCTTGTTTTTCTTCTTTAGTAGAAGATTTTGGTTGCCAAACACGTAAGAATAATGCAAGAGCAATCATACTTACAACGGCTGCGAAAATGTTAGTAAGTTCTGCACCTAAGAAGTAAGTTACAAGGAACTGAGTAATTGCGAAAGAAACACCACTTACAAGAATACCTTGCCAAGTTTCTTTAATACCTTTAATTCCATCGACCATTGAAACAAGTAAGAAAGGTAAGATAATACTAATGAAAGGTAAAATAAGAACAGTTTGACGACCAATAGTTAATGCGTCAAGTTCAGTTAATTGTGCTGGTACTGTAACTGGAATACCCATAGCACCCATAGCACCACCAGCAATATTAGCTACTAAACAAATACCTGCTGCTTTTAATGGATTAAAGCCCATACCGACAAGTAGTGCAGCTGTAATAGCAACTGGAACCCCTAGACCAGCTGCGCCTTCTAAGAAAGCACCGAAAGAATAAGCGATTAATAATACTTGTAAACGTTGATCATTTGTAATGCTTGAAATACTATCGCGAATAATATTGAATTGCTCTGTTTTAACAGTTAATTTGTAAAGGAAAATTGCGGCGATAACGATAGTACAAATTGGATAAAATCCAGATAAAACACCGAATCCGGCAGATGCTACAGCCACTGTTGCTGGCATTTTATAAACAAATATTGCAAGGATAATAGCGACAATCACACTATAAAGACCAGCCATGTAACTTTTCATTTTGAATCCCATTAAACAAATGATGAAACAAAAGATTGGAAGTGCTGCGATTAGTGCAGATAACCAAATATTGTTTAATGGGTCATAAATTTGTGTCCAAGTACTCATAATAATGACAACTCCTATCTATTATATGTGAAGAAATTCACATTATTTGTGAAACTATTCACAATCAACTTACATGCTTAGTATATTCTCCTTCAACACTATTGTCAACGTAAAAAAGTATAATTATTCCATAATAGTGTTAAAAGAAAAGCTTTGTTCATAAAGTAGACAAAAAACACACTCAAATGAATTTAAGTGTGCTGTATAAGTTATTTGCATATTATTTTGCTTATTCAGATGGCATGTTCCTTATAGGCGTATATTAGATGCCATCTTTTATATCGAGTATAAAGTTTGATATATGAACTGATCTGTCCTGTTTGATCTAGTGAGGGAGGAATGGTGAGTGGATTTAATAGGAAGTCTTTCACAACAATCCAACCGCTTGCAATACGAATAAAAAATAAGAAACAAATTTTTAATACCATATCATCTCTTTTTACTGAAAATTCCTTTTAGCGTAACAAAGAGGTTAAGTATAGTTCAGCTACATTACGATAGGTTATCAATTATAGACGGTATTTTACAATACCGTTACTGTGCATTTCAATGAGGTGAAAATATAACAAAAAGCCTGATAAAACAACGTTTGCAAGCAAAGTATTCGTAGGCCATTATTTTGCTTTTTCGTTATATCATATAGTATAATATTCAAAATCAACAAGGATTTTTTCCTGAATTTTTGTTGATGAAAATGGAAAAATTTTTCGGCTTTATAGGTTGATAAAGTTATGTCGTAACAGGAAATATAAGAACAGATATATAAATAAATAAAAAGAACATAAAAACGCAAATAAAAACGAAAATGAGGGGAACTTTATGAGCCAAAATCAATTCGAATGTCGTATTTCAGAAGAAGATGTACAAATGTTAAGAGCGTTAGCTCACCCACTTCGTCTACGTCTAGTAATGGAACTTATGCAAAGAGGAACATGTAATGTAACACAACTACAGGAAGTATTAGAAATTCCGCAATCAACGGTTTCACAACATTTAACGAAGTTAAAGCAAAATAAAGTAGTGCGCTTTGAAAGACGAGGCTTAGAAGTGTATTACCAAATCCATAATGATAAAGTAAGTGCGGTAGTAAAAACATTATTTTCTTAAAATTTGAATATTATGGAAAAAGACGTGTGGAATATACGTCTTTTTTTATTTGTCAGAAAGGTAGCGAGAGAGTAAATATTAGCATGTGAGGAAGAAATGACTATCAATCAACATGCTGCTTTACGGAATATATTCTAAAAGGAAAAGAAAAAATAGAAAGGAGTGTAGTAAGCAAAAGGAGGGATATTAGTATGGATGTGAAACGTGTGAAACAAATCTTATCTTCTTCAAGTAGAATTGACGTTACATATGAGGGCGTACCAGTATGGATTGAGAGCTGTGATGAGCAGAAGGGGAGTGCTCAAGTGTATGATGTATCTAATCCTGGTGAGAGCGTTCATGTGGACGTGACAGCTTTAGAGGAGAGATAATAAAAAAGACGCTTCTAATTTTAGAAGCGTCTTTTTGTTATTCCATCATATGTGCAATTTTCTTAGAGAACATAAGAAGTACTAATCCCAGTACAATTACGATAATACCGATGCTTGCGAATACTTCTAAATATCCTAAAGATTGAGTGAAAGCGGCTAATTGTCCTGCTAATAAGTTTGCGAAGCCAGTACCAGCTAACCATACACCCATTAATAATGATGCTAATTTAACAGGAGCGATTGCACTTACCATAGATAATCCGATTGGTGATAAGAATAACTCACCGATTGTGTGGAACATGTAAGTGAATACAATGAATAGTAAGTTTGCTTTCATTGTAATGTTACCTTCATCGCTACCAGTTTTTAAAACAGCTAAAGTTAGAACTAAATATCCAATCCCTAGTAAAATCATACCTAATGCCATTTTTGTTGGGATTTTTAAATCACCATTTTTTGTTTTTGAAAGCTTAATCCATAACGCAGAAACAGGTAATGCTAGTAAGATAATGAATAGTGGGTTTACAGATTGGAACCAAGGTGTTGGAATTGTAAATCCACCAATTGTACGATCTACGAACTTATCTGTGTAAAGTGTTAAAGAACTACCAGCTTGTTCAAATCCTGCCCAGAAGAATACAACGAAACATGTTAAAATTAAAATTGCAACAGTACGTTTTTTCTCTTGTGGTGTTAAAGGTTTTTTCTCAACAGCTTTTGCATTTTGTTCTTTAGATTTTTTACCCACAACTGTTGTACCAGCTGATCCTAAGTAACGAGGTGCTAATAAGTTAAATGCAATCTGTCCAATAATCATACCGATACAAGCTGTTAAGAAACCGTATCTATAATCTGCGAAGTACCCGCAAATGAATGGAGCGATAAGAGCTCCTAAGTTAATCCCCATGTAGAAGATAGTGAAGGCACTATCACGACGAGAATCGTTGTCGCTATATAATTGACCTAATAAAGTCGAAATATTTGGTTTGAAGAATCCGTTACCAATAACTAATAATCCTAATCCTAAGAAAAGTCCAGTTTTTGTGTTCATTGAGAATAATACAAAGTTACCAATTGCCATGATGATACCACCAATAGTAATGGCGTGTCGCTTCGTAATGAAATGGTCAGTTAACCAACCACCAATAATAGGTGTGAAATATACAAGCATTGTGAAAATACCGTAAATTTGAACTGCAACTGCTTTATCAAATCCTAAACCGCCGCTTACTAAGCTCGTTGTTAAATAAAGAACTAATAAGCCACGCATTCCGTAATAACTAAATCTTTCCCATGCCTCTGTAAAGAACAACAAGTATAACCCTGGTGGATGTTTTTTTGGTGATTGTTGCTCTCCAGCTTTGTCTAATTTTAAAGCTGCATCCATTTTTGTTTCCCCCTAATCCTGTATAACGGATATTTATGTAATCATTTTAATTTACAAAATATTTAGAAGTCAATAGAATTATATGGAAATAGAAAGAAAATTTCTAAAAAAGTTCTATTTTTCTTCAACCGTTACTGTATTTTGCCCTGAAAACGAGATGATAAGCGTTTTCAAATGTAATAATTGAATTCTAAAAGAAAATAAAATAGTGATTAATCAGAAAATTTAGATTAAAACATCTATTCTGATATAGAGAAAATATATTCTATTTACTTTTATAATATAACATATTGGGAATAAAAATACAAAATGAAATAATGTGACACTTCAGTGAAATAGAAAATAGCCAGCACTATAGGAGGGTGCTGGCTAGAGGTGTATTATTTAACAAAGCGCTTTTCGATGTCATCTAGTAATAGGTTAGCAGCCATTACACCGCCAGCTGTATTCCAAATAACATCGTCGACTTTGTATGCTTTACCATTTTTTACGGCATTTAAATTTTTAAATAGAGGATCGTTTATATATTCTTTTTCTAGTTCAGATCCTTTTTTCTCATTTCCTTTATCGAATGTGAAGTAGAATAATACGTCACCATCCATAGCAGAAATACGCTCTTTAGATACGTTACGCTCTGCAAAATCATCTTTGTTTTGATCTCCAGGACGTTTAAATCCAAGTTCTTTTAAAATAACACCAGAGAATGTATCGCCATGATAAATACGAACATCACCAGGCATGAAACGAACCATAGAGATTTCTTGATTTACTTTATCGCCAAGTTTGCCTTTTAAATCTTTCATACGTGATTCGTAATCAGATATAACTTTTTGACCTTCTTTTTCTTTATTTAATGCTTTTGCATAAAATTTGAAGTTATCTTTCCATTCACCACGTAATGTTTCAGAGAATACAGTAGGTGCAATTGCTTTTAGTTGTTCGTACACTTTTTCGTGGCGCATTTTGTTACCAATAATTAAGTCTGGTTTTAAAGAAGCAATTGTTTCAACGTTAACTTGTCCTTCATCACCAACAACTTTTACATCTTTCATTTTATCCTTAATATGTGGATACCATGGGTCACCAGTCCAAGACTTTACAGCACCAACTGGTTTCACACCTAATTCAAGTAAAGCTTCAGTTCCTTCATTTGTTAAGATAACTACACGTTTTGGATTAGCAGGAACTTCTGTTTTACCCATTGCATGTTCTACATTAATCACTTCTTTTTTATTATCTTCTTTTGTAGATTCTTCTTTGTTATTTGATTTTCCACAAGCGCTTAAAAGTAGTGAAAAGGCTAATAAAAATACAAATACTGTAAACGATTTCTTCCGCATGAAATTCATTATGTACCCCCTACATGTTGAGAATATTTTTCAATAGCAAGCATGATATTAAGCCTTTCTTTTTTGATTGTCAATATATATGGTTGAAAATAATTCTCATTTCCGTTGACAATAAGAATTAAGTTGAAATACACTTACAACGTATCATTATACATTGAAGGGGAAACGCTGCATGTTATTAAAAACAAATCAAGCAAAATGGATTGGATTATTTGTTGGAATCATTGCAGTCGTTATTTGTATTTGGGGAAGTATTATTTTCGGATATACAAATACGAGCTGGAAATTAGCGCTAGATGCTTTTTTCCATTTTAATGGTTCTAATGAACATATTATTATTCAAAATGTGCGCCTTCCAAGGGCACTTATAGCAGCAAGTGTTGGTGCTAGTTTAGCCATCGCGGGTTGTCTTATGCAAACTTTAACTAAGAATCCACTTGCTTCTCCAGATTTTATTGGATTAAATTCAGGTGCTGCGTTCTTCATAGTTGTAGCAATTGTAATCTTTTCAGTAACATCATTATCAGCTTTCACATGGATTGCCTTTTTAGGAGCGGCGGTAGCGGCTGTACTTGTATTTGCTTCTAGTTCTTTAGGAAAAGAAGGGACTACTCCTCTTAAGTTAACGTTAGCAGGGGTCGCAATTAGTGCGTTATTTTCATCATTAACACAAGGATTACTTGTGTTAAATGAAAAAGCACTTGAAGAGGTATTATTTTGGCTTGCCGGATCTGTGCAAGGGAGAAAGTTAGAAATTTTACAATCTGTATTCCCATATTTATTAATAGGATGGATTGCATCTTTTATGATGGCAGGGAAAGTAAATACATTGATGATGGGGGAAGACGTCGCGAAAGGAATTGGACAACGAACAATTTTAATGAAATCATTCGTGTTACTTATTATTGTACTGTTGTCTGGTGGTTCAGTTGCGGTTGCTGGCCCAATTGGATTTATTGGAATTATCACTCCGCATTTTGCTAGATTTCTTGTTGGAGTTGACCACAGATGGAGAGTACCATATAGCGGATTGTTAGGTGCAATACTACTAATATTGGCTGATATAGCAGCAAGATATGTCATTATGCCACAAGAAGTACCAGTAGGAGTTATGACAGCATTTATTGGAGCACCGTTCTTTATTTATATTGCACGTAAGAGAGGGCTTAGCAAATGAAGAAATATATTCCGTTTCGTATAGGAAAAGGCGAGCTCTCGTTTTTAATGTATAAACGAGCTTGTCTCGTCTTGTTAAGTTTACTAGTTGTTTTAATAGGATTATTCTTTGCGAGCGCAGGTATGGGAGACATGAAAATTGCTCCTTATGACGTATGGCAAGCAATTACCGGAAATGGCGATGCAATGTCAAATATGGTTGTAAATAAGTTTCGTATGCCACGTATTTTAATTGCTATCCTCGTAGGAATTGCGCTTGCGGTAGCGGGCTGTATTTTACAAGGGCTCGTTCGAAATCCACTTGCTTCTCCTGATATCATCGGGATTACGGGCGGGGCAAGTGTCGCAGTTGTATTATTTTTAGCGCTATTTAGTGATAAAAATAATGCACTAACGGTAAGTATTCATTATATGCCGCTCGCAGCTTTTGCAGGAGCAACGATTGTAGCGGTTTTTGTATACTTATTTGCATGGCAAAATGATGGATTATCACCAATTAGTCTCGTTTTAATTGGTGTTGGATTTTGGGCATTAACGAAGGCGGCGACAACATTATTTATGTTGCTAGCACCAATTTATCAAGCGAGCCAAGCGAATGTATGGATTACGGGTACCGTTTACGGCTCTTCTTGGCAAAATGTTATGGTACTTGCGCCTTGGGTTCTCATTTTAACAGTAATATCATTTATCGCAGCTAGGCATTTAAATGCACAAGAGCTAGGGGATGATATAGCGGTAGGACTTGGGGTTCCTTTAACGAAGTCGCGTGTATTTATGTTATTACTTAGTACAGCTTTAATTGGTGGTGCGGTAGCTTTTGCCGGAGGGATTGGATTTGTCGGTTTAATGGCACCTCATATTTCACGAAGATTAGTTGGTTCTTTATACGGTGCATTACTCCCAGTTGCAGCTATTGTCGGTGCAATTCTAGTACTTGCTGCAGATTTAATAGGGCGTACAATTTTCACACCACTTGAAATTCCAGCAGGGGTATTTACATCAGCAATTGGTGCACCTTATTTCATTTATTTACTTTATAAAAGTCGGAATTCATAAAGGGAGATGAATATGCAAAAAGCATTGGAGACGAAACGCTTGACGTTGTCTTATGGTGAAACAATTATTATTGATGAGCTGAACTTAGAAATTCCAAAAGGAGAAATTACAATTTTTATCGGTTCTAACGGTTGCGGGAAATCAACTTTATTACGTTCACTAGCCAGATTATTAAAGCCAACAAATGGTGATATTTTGTTAGATAATCAAGCAATTCAAAGTATGCAAACGAAGCAAATTGCTCGTCAAATGGCGATTTTACCGCAAGGACCACAAGCACCAGAAGGACTTACAGTATTACAACTTGTAAAGCAAGGGCGTTATCCATACCAAACATGGCTGAAGCAATGGTCAGAAAAAGACGAGGAAATGGTACAGAAGGCACTTGCAGCAACAGGTATGACAGAATTTGCTGAGCGTGATGTGCATGCTCTTTCAGGTGGGCAGCGTCAACGTGCTTGGATCGCAATGACACTTGCACAAGATACAGATATCATTTTACTGGATGAGCCAACTACATACTTAGATATGACTCACCAAATTGAAGTGCTAGATTTATTATTCGAATTAAATGAAACAGAACAAAGAACAATTGTTATGGTATTACATGATCTGAATTTAGCATGCCGCTATGCAGATAACATCGTAGCAATTCAAGATAAACAAATATATGCACAAGGTAAACCTGAAGAAGTGGTAGATGAGAAACTAGTACGTGATGTATTCCGAATGGAGTGTCAAATTAGTACGGATCCGTTGTTTGGAACACCGCTTTGTATCCCGCACGGAAGAGGAAGACGTGTAGTTAAAGAAGTTGCCCAGGCAATGAGATAAAAAAACGATGAGTGATTCATCGTTTTTTTATTTGGTACAAGAAAATAAGAGGAAGAGAGGAATTCGTAAGCGACGTTTATACTCTTCTTCATTTTGAAAATAGGTTGGATTTGGTGTAGCTTCTTTTAATGATGTAATGGTAAATCCAGCTTGCTGTAATAATGTAAAATACTCTTCCGTTGTACGATGATATTTAATAACTTCTTGGTCAATCCATGGTTCAACCCGTTTGCCTAGTTTAAAATAATCATCGACGAGCCAACTCGTTCTTTTACCACTTGTGTGTAAGCTTTCAAATGAAGAAGTAATAACGGGATGTTGAACGCTAAAGGTAAAGGTGCCATTTGTTTTTAAAGTTTGAAACACATTTTGAAAAATGGTATCAAGATGTTCAATATAATGTAAGGCGAGTCTAGAGGTTACTAAATCAAAAGTGGAAGAGGGATAGGTATAATCTTTGAGGTTTAAAAAATGAACAGATCCATTTTTATTTTCTAGTTGTTTTTTAGCTTTTTCATACATAAGCTCGGAGCCTTCAATGCCGGTGTAAGAGTAGCAACCCTTTTCTAATAATTCCACACCAAACTTAGCGTCACCACAGCCTAAATCGAGAATTTGTTTTCCTTTCACATTACCAATGAGTGGAAAGAATACTGGTTTTTCAATGGATTCATTTGGGCTATTTTCTCGGTATCTTCGTTTCATATATTGTTCGAAAAATGCTGTGTTATTGTATACATCAGATTCTGTAAATGCCACGTTTGAAGCTTCCCTAAATATTTTTTTAATTCTATCAAATATGAAAAGTAAATGATAGATTTATTGTAATGAATCATATATAATCTAGAATTGTAAGCGGTTACTTTAAGCTATTTTTCTATAATAAATTCTGAAAACGTGTTAAGCTAGTAGAGGGATTATTAGAACTATTAAGATAATAATCCGCTTACATGAACGATGGGAGGCTTCACAATGTCTAGTAAAACACTTGCGAAATTTTTAGAAGAAAATTTAGAGGATTTAAAATCAAAGGGGCTTTATAACGTAATTGATCCGCTTGAGAGTTCGAATGGACCGATCATTACAATAGGCGGAAAAGAATATATTAACTTATCTTCAAACAACTATCTTGGATTAGCAACAGATAGCCGTTTGCAAGAAGCAGCAATTGGTGCTATTCATAAGTACGGCGTTGGAGCAGGGGCTGTTCGTACAATTAACGGTACTTTAGATTTGCATATTAAGTTAGAAGAAACAATTGCAAAGTTTAAACATACAGAAGCAGCAATTGCTTATCAATCAGGATTTAACTGTAATATGGCAGCGATTTCAGCTGTTATGGATAAAAATGATGCGATTCTTTCAGACGAATTAAATCATGCATCTATTATTGACGGTAGTCGTCTATCAAAAGCAAAAATTATTGTTTATAAACATTCTGATATGGAAGATTTACGCCAAAAAGCAATCGCGGCGAAAGAATCAGGTCTTTACAATAAATTAATGATAATTACAGACGGTGTTTTCTCAATGGATGGAGATGTTGCAAAACTACCAGAAATTGTTGAGATTGCAGAAGAGTTAGATTTAATGACATACGTAGATGATGCACACGGTTCAGGTGTACTTGGAAAAGGTGCAGGGACTGTAAAGCACTTCGGTCTTTCTGATAAAGTTGATTTCCAAATTGGTACATTATCAAAAGCAATTGGGGTAATTGGTGGATATGTAGCAGGGAAACAAAACTTAATTGACTGGTTAAAAGTTCGTTCACGTCCATTCTTATTCTCTACAGCATTAACACCAGCTGATGCGGCAGCTTGCATGAGATCAATTGAAATCTTAATGGAAAGCACAGAGTTACATGATCGTCTATGGGAAAACGGTCGCTATTTAAAACAAGGGTTAAAAGAACTTGGCTTTAACATTGGAGAAAGTGAAACGCCAATTACACCTTGTATTATTGGTGACGAAGTATTAACACAAGAATTTAGTAAACGTCTAAATGAAGAAGGCGTATATGCAAAATCTATCGTGTTCCCAACTGTAGCAAAAGGAACAGGTCGTGTTCGTAATATGCCTACAGCAGCTCATACGAAAGAAATGTTAGATGAAGCAATTCGTAAGTATGAAAAAGTAGGGAAAGAAATGGGCATCATTTAAGTAACGACATCTTTTGAATAGCTTGCAAATGAGGAGTGGGGAAAATGAAAAAAATTCTAGTAACCGGTTCTTTAGGGCAAATTGGTTCTGAACTAGTAATGAAACTTCGTGATGTATACGGCGCATCAAATGTTATTGCAACAGATATTCGTGAAACAGACAGTGAAGTAGTAACGTCTGGTCCATTTGAAACGTTAGATGTAACAGATGGACAAAAACTACATGATATCGCAAAGCGTAATGAAGTAGATACAATTATTCATTTAGCAGCTTTACTTTCAGCAACAGCAGAAAAAAATCCGTTATTTGCATGGAATTTAAATATGGGTGGACTTGTAAATGCTCTAGAAGCAGCTCGTGAATTAAACTGTAAGTTCTTCACGCCAAGTTCTATCGGTGCATTCGGTCCATCGACGCCAAAAGATAATACACCGCAAGATACAATTCAGCGTCCTACTACGATGTATGGGGTAAACAAAGTAGCAGGAGAATTACTATGTGATTATTATTATCAAAAGTTTGGTGTAGATACGCGCGGTGTCCGTTTCCCAGGTTTAATTTCTTATGTAGCTCCTCCAGGAGGCGGAACGACTGATTATGCCGTTGAAATTTACTATGAGGCGATTAAAAAAGGTGTATACACCTCATACATTGCTGAAGGAACGTACATGGACATGATGTATATGCCTGATGCTTTACAAGCGATCATTTCATTAATGGAAGCTGATCCAAGTAAGCTAGTGCATAGAAATGCATTTAACATTACAGCAATGAGCTTCGAGCCAGAGCAAATTGCAGCGTCAATTCGTAAACACATTCCGACGTTTACAATGGATTATGCAGTAGATCCAGCTCGTCAAACAATCGCTGATAGCTGGCCAAACTCTATTGACGCAACAGCAGCAATGAAAGAGTGGGGCTTCAAAGCAGAATACGATTTAGATAAAATGACAAATGACATGCTGGCTAAGTTAAAAAAAAAGCTTGCAGCTGAGTTAGTGATGAATTAATAGGAAGGGTCGATTCTTAGGAATCGACTCTTTTTATTTGTATTTTGGGAATATGCAAATAATTACAAATGTGATAGAATGAGTTAATTTGTGTGTAAAGGGGAGACAAGGAATGGAGAAATGGGAGTTAGCAAAGGAAATTTACAATACGTCACGTTTAACGGGAACATTTAAACTTCGATCAGGACAAGTATCAAATCAATACTTTGATAAGTACTTATTTGAATCTAATCCAGTACTGTTATTAGAAATTACTAAACAGTTGAAAGAGCTCATTCCTCCTGATACAGAAGCACTCGCTGGTTTAGAGATGGGAGGAATTCCAGTAGCAACGGCATTATCTTTACAAACAGGTATACCAGTCGTACTTGTAAGAAAAGAAGCGAAGAAGTACGGCACATGTAAGTTGGCAGAGGGTGTTGATATTGCTGGGAAAAATGTTTGTGTTGTTGAAGATGTCATTACGACAGGCGGTCAAATATTATTAAGCACGAAAGATTTAAGAGAACTAGGTGCGAAAGTTAATCATGTTCTAGGTGTGATTGAACGAACAAAAGAAGGAAGAGATAACTTATTAGAAGATGGATTGCAGTTGCACTCCTTATTTACAATGGATGAGTTAATTGAAGGGGAAATGCAACATGCAAAGAGTTGATGTCGTATATGCACTAATACATGACGAAGAAACAGATAAAATATTAATGGTACATAATGTAGAACAAAACGTTTGGTCATTGCCAGGCGGGGCTGTAGAAAAAGGTGAAATATTAGAGGAAGCACTAATAAGAGAAGTGAAAGAAGAGACAGGTTTAACTGCTACGTTAGGTGGACTTGTTGCGATCAATGAAAAATTCTTTGAAGAATCAGGGAATCATGCGCTATTTTTTACATTCCGAGCGAATGTAGTAAAAGGTGAACTTATTGCGGAAGATGAAGGTGAAATTTCTGCAATAGAGTGGGTGGATCGAACAATTGCGAATGAGCGCTTCCCATACTATGACGGAGGATTTGAATCTTTGTTAGAAGTAGCCATTCCATACAAGTTTCAACCAGAAACAAAGTAATTGAACGAAAAAACAGGAGCCACAAGGCTCCTATTTTCTATTCAATCGTCTTCAGTAATAATTTTTTCAGTAATGGTTTAATCTTCAATCGTAAATCTTCAGCGTGATTTGCAACTAAGAAGTGATGGTTATAAATGTTTTTCATCAATTGATAAGTTGCTTCTTTCGCTTCGCCTTCTTCGATGAAGATACCGATTACTTCCATACCACTTTTACGCGCGAGTTTAACAGCTTCATGCGTATCTAAAATTCCGTCTTGTTGATAGTCTAGCGCAGAAGGCTCACCGTCTGTGAAGACTAGTAAGAATTTGTGTTTCTCAGGTCTTTTGGCAAGCTTTTCAGAAACGATACGAATAATATATCCGTCGCGGTTATCTTCTTCTTCACGAAGTTGCATAATTTCTGGACCAACGTTTGGTAACGTTGAGTTTTTATAATTTACAACTTCATGGATAACGTTCGGCTTATCTTCAGGTTTAGCGCTAGAGGCATCTTCCCAAAATCCGCTAATAGCGTGCGGGATTTTTAAAGATTTTAAAGCTTCATGGAATAGTACAACACTCTTCTTCGTCTCTTCCATTTTGTTATACATAGAACCAGAACAGTCAACTAACAGTTGGAATGCAACATCGAGTTCTTGTGACTCTTGTCCTTTTTTATAAAACATCCGCGGTTGTTTTTCGGTATAAATACGAAGGAATTTCTTACGAAGTCTTCCGTAATATTTATCACTATTCGCATTCGTTTTATTTTCAATCGTTTTTTCGATAATTTTCTTTAATTCTTTTACATCTTTATTGACGACTGATTTGATAGCTTGGTAATCTTTTTTCTCATCGATATTTGCTTTGCGAGCTTCTTTAAATGTATGAGAAGCACCTACATTATACTTACCATATGCACCGTCGTGCTGGCTAGAAGCGTGTGAAGCCCTTGCTTCTTCTGTATCAGCGCCATCAAAGTTGGATTGTGTACTTTTTTGAGAAGTACCTTGTACAGAACCAAGTGCCTGGTCGCCATCTTCTGATTCACGAGCAGTATCGCCCATCATGTTTGTTTTTGTTCCGCTTTCTAATTCAAAGCGTAAAAAGTTTTCGTTTTCGTTATTTTTATTTTCACGATGCCATGTGGAGAAACTTTCATCCATTTTGTTTTTATTTTCATCGTCATCTATGAGCTGCGTATCATCATTTGCTAAATCTTCGACGCGACAGTTCTTTTCGTCTGCAATGACAGATAAGTAAAGTGGAGCATGTCCGAAATAGTTGTTAAGCATATCACTTTCAAGAAGCGCCTCTAAGCGATAGCGAATTTTCTCAACGATATACATAATATCTTCTGTATTACGTGCTTGGAATGTTTCATGTAAAATCGCTTCAATTTGCTCAAAATATTCATTATTAAACATTTCATATTTATCGCTCGTTAATGAAAGATAGCATAGGCAAAATAGACGATCACCGTGATAATTACGAACGCGGTTTATTTCATTTTGAGAGCCGAAATAATTGCGGTACATTTCTTTTCGGCGTTTAAAAACATGTTTCGTGCCAGGACGTAAGTTCTTTACGATTTCCTCAACGCGTAAATCTTCTAATAGAACAAATAATTGTGTTAAAAACTTTTTTAGGGGCGATTCTTGCAATTCAATCGCATAAGAACGAATTAAAGTCATGTCCGAGTAATGTTTATTACCAAGTGCTTTTAAGAACACTTCGCTTTTTAATCCGATTACTGTATCTTCTTCTTTTCGATCATCCCAAAAGTGACTAATGACAACTTTCTTTTCAATTTCGTCGTAGTATGCTTTATAGCCGTATTCAAGATAGGCATCGTCTTCTTTTAGAAGGGCATACATTAAGTTTTCCATTTGTAGAAACAGCGACGCATCAATTTTTTTGTCACTAAAAATTTGTCTCATAAATTATCCCTCAAAGAAATAACTTTCTGCTAATTCACGGACAGTCATTTGTTCTGTTTCATCATTAAGTTTTGCAATTATGCTTCGTTCAATAGCTCGCATAACAGGAATATATACACCTAAATCACATGCATCGATAATACCACGAATACTTGCTGCTTCTTCACTTACACGTCCATCGCGAGCTAAAGGCATAAGGTCGCTTGCAAATGCAACAAACTTTTCAATTGTTGCAACATCATTTAATTTTGACTCTGCTAATAATAGTTCTTTTAATGTGTCACCTTGAATGTAAGGAACTTCAATAATAACGAAACGGTTTTTTAATGCTTCATTTAGTTCACTTGTTCCAACGTAACCTTCGTTAATCGCAGCAATTACACGGTATTCTTCATCACCGTATACAACCTCTTGTGTAAATGGGTTTGTGATCATTTTACGGTAATCTAATGCGCCGTGAAGTAGCGGTAAAGTTTCAGGTTTTGCCATATTGATTTCGTCAATATATAAGAAGTGACCGTTCTTCATTGCTTTCATAAGAGGACCGTTAACGAATGAAACTTCAGATGCACCATCTTTCGTTTGTAGTGTGTTGTATCCTAAAATACCTTCTACATCTAAGTCGACAGAGCAGTTAATGCTATGCATTGGTTTTTGGAATAAAGAAGAAAGTGTTTCCGCTAGTACTGTTTTACCACTACCAGTCGGTCCTTTTAATAGAATGTTCTTGCCAAGAAGAAGTGCTGTAATCGCATCTTCGATAATGCTATTATCAGATGCTTTATATATTTTAGTACCGATTAAATGAGCATTTTCACCAGCTTCTTGTTTATTCTTTTCATGAATCGTAGAAAGCTGTTGTTTTAAATCAGCATGTATATGAAATTGTTCTAACATGTATTTCCCACCTAACATTATTTTCATAAAGTAATACATCTTATGATAACTTGTTTTAATATGGTATGCAAAGAAAAGGAAGGAGGATAAAGGGAAAAGAAAAAGCAATCAAGATGAAGTTGATTGCCTACAGTAAAGGAGAAATGAGCCTCATGAAAGACTCCAATATGCGTTTTTTTATACTTCTTTTTTGGAAAGAGTTCCATTTAATTTCAGTTGAGTGTTTAAAATCTTCTTCAAAATCACGTTTAATATCGTGAACTGTTTTTGATTCATAAAGTACGCTAATAATTTCGTAATTCAATTCAAAGCTACGTACATCCATGTTCGCTGTTCCAATAGTTGCAATTGTATCATCAACGAGTACAATTTTTGCATGCATAAAACCATCTTTATAACTGTAAATAGAAGCACCAGCTTTTAAAAGCGGAGTGAAATAGGATTGAGATGCTTGATCACTAATGATACTATCACTTTTACCTGGATATAAAATCCGTACATCTATTCCGGCAATTGCACTTAAGCGTAATAATGTTAAAGTTTCTTGGTCTGGAATAAAGTAGGGTGTAGCGATCCAAATGGATTTTTTTGCAGAGCCCATAACAGCTAATAATGTATTACGAATACTTTTATCATCAGAGCTTGGTCCGCTTGCTACGATTTGAACAGCACCTTCTGCATTTGAAATCTCTTTACCTGGGAAGTATTGTCTATTCATGAATTGATCCCAGGAATAAGTATTTAAACCACTAGAGGCATAGAGCCAGTCTTCTAGAAAGATTGCTTGTAATTTATATAATGCTTTTCCTTCTATTTTTAAATGACTATCACGCCAAACGGGAAATTTCTTTGAACGGCCAAGATATTCATCACCGACATTGAGTCCTCCGGTAAAACCAATTTCTCCATCTACAATAACGATTTTCCGATGATTACGATAATTGACAGTTTCAAGTAACCAAGCTGAAAAAATAGGGTCAAATTCTACAATTTCAATCCCAGCTTCTTTCATAGGTTGCAAAAATCGTCTTCTTAACGTGTTACTTCCAAGACCATCATAAAGGAAGCGTATAATAACACCATCTTTTGCTTTTTGTATTAAAGCATCTCGAACTTTTGTACCAATTTCATCAGATTTATAAATGTAGTATTGAATATGTATATGATGTTTTGCCTGCTCTATAGCTCGCAAAATTTCTGAAAATGTTTGATCTCCGTTTGTTAAAAGTTTTGTAGTTGTTTTATCTGCGGCAGGACCGCCTCCAAATTTTTGTATGACTTCTGTTAAATGTATGGAACGTTCATTTAGTGGGACTGTGAGTAATAACTCTAGTCTTCTTCCTTCTAATATTTCACGGAATAATTTTCTTTGTTCTTCTGAACGATGGAGATGTTTTTTTCTTCTCCAGCGGCTGCGCCCGAAAATAGCGTATAAAAGCACACCTATAATAGGAAGAAGTGCTAATACTAAAAACCATGCCAATGTGCTTTGTGGAGATCTATTTTCTATAAAGATAACGAATGAAATTCCTACGATTGTGATGGACCATAGAGCACCGACAAATGTATATAACGAAATATACGATGTATTTAATAGGAACAGAACGATAGATACAATTGTAAATATTAATAGTAACTGAACGATAGGCTTCTTCATTTCTATATAATTCCCCTAATCTTTTTTCAATATAGACTTCCTAAATAGAAGATGTAATATGACATCTTTATTATAAGGTGTTTTGCTTTTTTTACAAAATATAGACATTTCACCTATACTTTCCGCATTTGTCCTACATACAGTGTACTATCACATTTTTATCCCACTCTTAATGCATATGAAAATGAAAAAATCGAAAAGGAGCGGAGAAACATGAATTATATAGAAAATAATGGATTGTACTATCGGAATCATCACCATGGAGGACACAATCACTATGATCATCATCATCATCACGGAGGCGGCTGGGGCTGGGGTGGTAGTTCATGGGGAGGCGGATTTTTCCCTGGAAGCTTTGCAGGAGGAGTGTTAGGCGGACTGACAGCTGGTGCATTAACAGGTACAACAAGTGGAGGATATTATCCAGCTCCATATCCAGTAACTTATCCGTCACCATACCCTGTAGCGTATCCAATGCCATACCCAGGTTATCAGCAAATACCCTATTCATATTAAACTAAAAAAGAGGCTATCCTCTTTTTTAGTTTAATATGGTATTTATTTATAAAATACTTCCAAAATTAAGGTGAAAATATGTTAATATTTTGTTATTGTAATTCAAAAACATATACATTAATGTAGGTTTTCATATTATTATTCGTGAATAGTTATTTAGTGTGGTCTAATTTCTATTTCGTTATTAAAAAACAAAGAAACCAGACATGAGTGGACTTATTTGGAAATAAGGCTTGGATAGAGCCACTTAAAGGGATTGCAGTATAATAAGGCACGAGATAATTAGGGAGATGAGAAGCTACTAGTTATAATTGAAACAGTATAATATTGCTTTTTATTACAAATAATATTATGTTATTTTAATCGGTCTATTTAAAAAGATAATTTATGTAATGGGCTAGTATTAGAAAATGAAATATCTCTATTTCTATGAAGAGAAACAGGTTGTGTTTTAGTCAGATAGGAAGCAAGGAGAGATGCGCATGCTAGAACAGAGAGGTCATGCATTATATGACTCTTCATTGCGAGATTTAAAGTTAGCATTAGATGAGTCTTCAATTGTTGCAATTACAGATCGAAAAGGTCTTATTACATATGTAAATGATAAATTTTGTGAAATCTCTAAATATAAAAGAGAAGAATTAATTGGAAAAGATCACCGTATTTTAAATTCAGGACATCATCCGAAAACCTTTTTTCAAAACTTATGGAAACGTATTTTGAATGGGAAAGTATGGACAGGTGAGATTCGGAATCGAGCAAAAGATGGTACATATTATTGGGTCAAAACAACAATTGTTCCATTTTTAAATGAAAAAGGAGAGCCATACCAGTTTATCGCAATTCGAAATGATATTAGTAGTAGAAAAGAAGCGGAACATAGATTGCGGCTAAGTGAAAGTCGTTATAGGGAACTTGCCTATCATGATGCTTTAACGAGTTTGCCTAACCGTTTACAATTAATAACGACCGTTAATAAATTGATTGCAGATAAAAAAGAATTTGGTATGATTTACTTTGATTTGGACCGTTTTAAATTAGTAAATGATACGTTAGGTCATATGATAGGGGATTTACTTTTAAGCGAAGTTGCTTCACGGTTGCATTATGTACTAGGAGAGAAAGATGTTCTGGCTAGGCTAGGTGGCGACGAATTTGTGCTGTTAACAAAAAATCATAGACAAGATGATATGAGGCAGTTAGCGACATCTGTGTTGTCATGTTTCCAGGCACCATTTATGCTTGAAGGCCATGAAGTATACATTTCAGCTAGTCTAGGACTTTGTTCTTATCCACAAGACGGACAAGATGTGGAAACGTTATTGAAAAACTCTGACTTAGCTATGTATAGTGCAAAAGAACAGGGGAGAAATGCTGCATGTTTCTTTACAGATGAGCTACGCGCGAAAATAAATCGCAGAATGAAAGTTGAGTTTGCTTTGCAAAAGGCAATTCGTGATGAAGAGTTAGATGTAGCATTGCAGCCTATTATTGATTTGAAAACGAAGAGATATTCTGGTATAGAAGCTTTAGTACGATGTATGACAGAAGATGGACCTATTTCACCAAGCGAATTTATCCCCGTAGCTGAAGAGTCTGGACTTATTATAAAGCTAGGAGACTGGGTATTAGAAAAATCATGCCGATTGTTTAAAACATTGCCAAATTATCAAGAAGGACTAAAGTTATCTGTGAATTTATCTATACAACAATTAATGCAGAAACGTTTTATTTTGTCTGTACGTAGCATTTTAAAGAGAACTGGTTTTCCTCCGAACCGTTTAATATTAGAAATAACGGAAAGCATTGCAGTTCGCCATTTTGATTATATTATTGCTACATTACAAGAATTAAGAAATATGGGTGTTTTAATTGCTTTGGATGATTTCGGAACTGGCTATTCTTCCTTATATTATTTAAAACAACTACCACTGGATATTGTGAAAATTGATCGTAATTTTATTCGTGAATTTCATTATGATCACGCACAGCCAGAACGAACGATTGTAAAATCTGTTATTGAAATTGCTCATAGTTTAAATTTAGCAGTAGTTGCTGAAGGGGTAGAAACAGTAGAACAAGAGAGTTTATTACAATCAATGAGCTGTGATTATGTACAGGGATTTTATTATGCGAAACCTTTATCTGTAGGAGAGCTAAAAGAAAAGTTAATTACAGATTTTTAATAAAAAAGAGAAGCCAGCAGTGAACTGCACCCCAATTGTTAGACACAGTCTAACAATTGGAGGTGCAGTTT
>NZ_JBMDKC010000085.1:0-24318 GCF_057809515.1 Bacillus sp. FG16 | reverse complement strand
AAAACTGCACCTCCAATTGTTAGACTGTGTCTAACAATTGGGGTGCAGTTCAAAAGAGGATGCTTTTTTTATATTTATTAACACTCAAATATGCTACTACTTTTGAAGAGTAAATTGGGCAACTATTTGTTTTAATTTTCCTGCTGCGCTATGCATATGTTCAATTGAAACCGAAATCTCTTGAACAGATTTTTCTTGCTGTTGAATAGACTCTTTTACCCTATCAGTTCGATCAGATGATCTTTGGGAAATTTGAGCCATGTCTTCTGCAGAAGCCGAGATTTCCTCACTACTCGCTGCAATTTCATCTGTAGACATAGATACCGTTTGAATTTGCTCAGATACTTGCTGTACTTTTTCTGTAATTGTTCCAAATACTTTTTCTGTATGCATTACTACTTGTGTACCTGCCTGTACCTCATTATCTACTTTCCCCATCATATCTACTGTATGGTTCGTTGTTCCCATAACTTGAGTAATAAGATTCTCAATTTGTTTTGCAGAATCACTAGATTGTTCTGCTAATTTCCGCACTTCATCTGCCACAATTGCAAATCCTCTACCACTTTCTCCAGCACGCGCAGCCTCAATTGCGGCGTTTAATGCTAATAAGTTAATCTGAGAGGTAATACCTTGCATAACATCAATGATTTTAACAATTTCTTCTGATTGTTCTTTCATAGTCTCTACTTGTTTAACACCACTATGTACCGAATTTTGGATTGTATCCATCTGTTGAATCATTTGTTTCATTAATTTGTTACCACTCTCTGCATCTAATGCTGATTGAGCAGACAATTCATTTACAGAGGATGATGTATTGACTATACTCTGCATTCCTTGTGTCAACTCTTCCATCGCACCCGCAGTTTGTTCCATTGCTTGCATTTGACTCTCTGCACCATTTGCAACTTCTTCAATATCCATAGTGATTTTCTTCGCTGCACTACTAGATACTTCTGATGCAGATGCTACTCCGTCTGCATGTTGGAATAAAAGCTGAATATTATTCTCTACTTCTTGCATATTTGTTCTTAGCCCTGCAATCATCTCGTTAAAATTACTTACTAATACACCTAATTCATCCTTAGCAGTATAATCACCATGTACGGTTAAATCTCCTTCTTTCGCACTTTCCATCATACGACTAACCGTTTGTAAAGGAGCAACTATAAGCTTGCTAATAATATAACTTACTATACATATAACGATTGTAGTAACTACTACAAGAATGATAAAGGTAATAACGGATCGATCAATCATTTTTTGAGAATCTTTAAACACTTGATCAGCTAAGTTTGAAACATACGATTCTAGATCCACTGCATAACCAGCCAACTCTATTCCCTTCGGTTTTAATTCCTTCTGAAATTCATTTACCATTTGTGGCTCGTTTGTTGCCTTCGCCTTTTCAAACAATTTTTTATATGTATCTTTATAACTTGGCAAAGATTTCTTCATCTTTTGAAACAATTCATCCTCTTGCTTACTTAAATTAACGCCATCATCATATTCTTTTAATAAAGAATCATATTTTTTAAGCTCCTTTTCAATATTATCAATTATCCCCTCTTTATTTGCCACTTCATTTTGGGACGCCGTAATTAATTCTAGTAAGTTATATTCTAGTGAATTTTGTGTACGAAGCATTCCTTCTAATAAAATTGCAGAATATTGATAATCATCTACTACAACCTCTGTATCGTGCTTAATCTGATTAATGGAATTAATTGCTACACTGCTCATAATTACCATACCTAAAACTGCTAATGAAATAAGCGATAATAATTTATATTTCACTTTTAAATTTTGTAAAAAATACATTTTTTCACCTTTATTCCTTTATATATAGATTTTTAGAATTTTATAGCTTATTATTTACAAAATCACAATAAAAAGCAATGATAAATATTCCCAATATAAAACTTATATTCCTATAAAAAAAAGTAGCATAATAGCTACTCCTTTTTTCTTTGTTTCTCATATTGTTCAAACGTATGAATTCTTTCAAAAATTGGTGGGTGCGTGTATAAGAAAAACTTCACTAACGCAGGCGGATTTACTTGGCTTAAACTTGTTTTTGATAAATATTGAAAAGTTTTCACACCAGATTTCCCGTCCTTCGTCATATTTAAAGCATATTGATCTGCCGCTCTTTCTTCTATACGTGAAACGTAGTTTGTTGCTGGTTGTGCTGCAAAAGAAAGTACAGAAGAAATTAAGAAAAATAAAGGTAAAATGGAGAAACATGCTACTTTTGAAATTTGCAATGTATCTCCCCATTTGCGAATACACATATTTATAATACGACTAATTAAAAACATACCTATAAACGATAGCAATACATAACTGGCAACGCCAAAGTATATATGCTTCATAACATAATGTCCCATTTCATGGGCCATTATAAATAAAATCTCTCTATCTTTTAACTGCTTAAGCGTTGTATCCCACATTACAATACGGGCGTTAGGGCCAATTCCTGTTACGTAAGCATTTAATGCATTCGTTTTTTCTGACATATTTACTTCATATACGTGCTTAGCAGGAATGTCCGCTTTGTCTGCTATCGCTAAAATTTTCGTTTCTAATTCTTTATTTTTCAGCGTCGAGAAGTCGTTATAAAGCGGATCAATAACGACAGGCTGTATGAATGTTAAAAAGATTGTAAATGGAACAGAGAGCGCCCACCCTGCTAGCCACCATCTCTTCGGAAATTTACGGATAAGCCATAATAGAACGGTCACTACAATTAACATAGTCGCATAACTTTCCCAAAAACCGATAACGTGGTCTTTTATCCAACTTTGTGTGCTTTGCGTTGAAATACCGTAATCAACAGACACTTTTCGGCTAATCCATTGCATTGGTAGGGCAAGAACTGTCGTAAGTAGTGATAAATAAAAGAAATAAATCGCAACTTGTAGGACACTTATTTTAGTCGTTTCCTTCGACCATTTCTCAAACTTTCTTGAAATACCTAGCACAAGTACAAACAATAAAATAATCCATTCAAGAGGCGTCGCTAAAAAGTATAGTAAATTTTTCACGCGCGAATAATCTTGGCTTAGCGTAAGCTCTCTCGCACTCATAAACGTTTCTGGATCTGCACTTGTTCCTTTATACATGTCCGGAATAAGTTCATGATTCCATCCAAATAAATACCAATATATAAGTAACGCAAATCCAACGTACAAAAAAAGCGACCAACCAATAACCTTCCTCACGCTATTCCCTCCTCTATGCTGCCTGTCTATTATTATTGTAAGTTCGTACACGCTAAATTAGAACAAGCTTATTATGTGAATTGCTCGAAATCCTTTTATTTACATAAAAAAACTCTTCTACATAAGAAGAGTTTTACCTATCTTTAAACACTTTCTTCGGTTCACAATCCGGAATAAGGATCGCACTTGCAAACCAAAACGTACCCTACTTGCTTTTTAGATAACATAAAAAGCCTCTTTAAGGAAGTACATCTATTAATAAACTAAAATCTTGTAAAGAGAAAGAACTATATTTCATAATACCTTGTACAGCTAAAAGTAAAACAAGACCGATCACACACATATAGTTAACGCTTTCTTCATTCTTTTTTTCAGTAACGACTCCACCACTTATACATAAAATCCCCAACAAATGGAGCGCTAAATACATGAAAAAATAAGCTTCCTCCCAGCGTAAAATAACATTCACTGTCGTTATTAACACTAGACTAAGTAAAATCAAATAAAAAAACTTATTTGATGATATCGTTTCATTCATATAATTTTATACATCCCTTTCAAATTTCGAATTAATGATGTTTTAAAGCTATAAAGTAAATGATTGTTTTTATACCATAAAACAAAAGGAAAGCCACCATTACTTTCTCGAATACTTTATGAATCCACATATACTTCTCTTCATTCTTTCTGAAGATGCGCTTCATCATTTCTTCTACAATTAGACCAAATATTAGTAAAACCCCGAACACAATAAGAAGAGAAATAATATTTTCTTTTAAATGAGTACTAGAAAATAAGTAATACTCTGGAAACACAATCGTATCTACTACAGGTTGAAGCCAATGACAAACGCTTTTATCACACATATCTGTAATAGACGTAGCATCTATAATCTCTTTTAATATTTTTTCAACCGTCTTCTTCATCTCATTTACTCCCCACTATATCTGAAAAGCTCTTTTCCTGCTCTGCATATATAACTGGCACTTCTTTACTCCAATATTTACGATTAACAAATAAAAAGATAAGTACTAAGTTTAATCCTGTTATAAAAATAATAAGTCCAGGAAAGAATGTCGTATAATTTGAGAAATCGGCAAAACTCATAATTTTTTCTCTACTTATTAAAAAAGACGCACCCATTACAAATGCATTGTTTAACATATGTATTGCAATTGGCATGAGTAAACTTTTCGTACGAATATATACGATTGATAATACGATGCTGAATATGGCTGCACCGAGGAAATCAACATGTAACAACGCAAACAATATTGCTACCACGATGGTCGCTATGCTCGTTCCCCATTTTGTTGCAAAACGTTGAAGTAAAAATCCGCGAAAAACAAACTCCCCGATAATTGGTGCGATGAATACGATCCTAATGACTTGATATACATATCCGCCAGTACTATCTATAATCGGTTCATGCAATGCATTCATAATAAAGTCCGGTGTAATCCATGCAAAACTATACATATACAAAATAAGATACCCGTAACTAAACATGCACAACATAACCGTAATGTATAAAACTTGCACCAAGTTAAATGTTTCATTTTTATTAACAAACAATGAAAATGAAATGCGATGCTTTCTATACTCATAAAAAATCCATACCATCGGAAGGATATAGAATATAAAGATATTTATAAAAGAAGAATTTTGTATATGAAATATACTTGTTAGCAAATCGCCACTACTTCTCGCTATTAAAATTAATAGTGCAAATACAATTAAAAAATATCTAGCTCGCATCACTTGAAACGGATTCACACTCATCTCCTCCCCTATGTTACTTTTATCATATCATTTGATTCTTAATTTTTTGCGAAAGAAAACCTTAAAATTTCCTTAAAAATTCCATAAGTTACAAAATGATGATATGATATTCGAGAAAATTAGGAGGGATTTTTATGTACCAAGCAAATATTTTACTTGTTGATGATGAAACAGCAATTTTACAATTACTAACTACCATTCTTGAAAAAGAAGGTTTTTCTCATATTACAACTGCAACATCAGCTGAAATAGCTTTATCACTAACTAAGCAAAACAATTACGATTTAATTATTTTAGATGTAATGCTTCCTGGACAATCTGGTTTTGATATTTGTCCAATCATTCGCCAACAAACAGATTGTCCAATTTTCTTCCTATCAGCAAAAGCATCTGATTTAGACAAAATATCTGGATTTTCATACGGTGCGGATGATTATATTACGAAGCCCTTTAATCCATTAGAAGTAGTAGCACGTATGAAAGCACAGCTTCGGAGACATATGAAACAAGCAGTACCGCACGAACAAAAATCACACTCTATTTCATTTGAAAGATTTGAAATTGATCAACACTCTGCAGAACTGACAGTGGATGGGCACATTGTCGAATGTTCCGCTCAACTCTTTCAACTACTACTCTTCTTTTGCGAGAATCCGAACTACGTATTTTCGAAAGAGGAAATATACGAAAAAGTTTGGGGAGCACCTGCCTATAATGGCGATGACAACACTGTTATGGTCCACATTCGAAAACTACGTGAAAAAATTGAACACGATCCAAGTAAACCAGAATATATAAAAACTGTTCGCGGGCTTGGTTATAAGTTCGTTACAAAGTAGGGTGACGATATGAATTTTAATAAACGACTTATTATTCAATTTATCATGCAACACGTTTTTGTTTTAGTTACATTACTTATCGCTGTAGTTGCTGCTTTTACTTATTTAATTTTTCTTCTTACTAGTACTTTATACGAACCTAATATTCCAGATTCTGATAGTTTTACAATTTCAAGATACATCTCTTCAGAAGATGGGCATATTTCGTTACAATCTGAAGTGCAAGATTTAATAAAGGAGAAAAATGATTGGCTCCAAGTTGTAGATGAAAACGGAAAAATCCTCTACCACTTTAATACACCAAATGATGTTCCGAATGCTTATACGAAGACATCTTTAGTCGCATATATACAACATCATATCGAAAGTAATTATAAATTTACATATTGGGAAATTGAAGTAGAAGAAAAGAAAGTACTTGTTATTTATGGTGGTATGTTAAAAAGCAATGCGTTACTGACAGCAATTCAAAAGGAGCACTCCTCTTTAACTATGGATTCGTTCACATTAACAGATCAAGAAAAACAGTTACTGTCTAAAGAAAAAGCAGCACTTCAAATATTTAATCAAAATGGTGAAGAGGTTTTTGCCTATCCAACTGGAAAGAAAAAACCATTTTCAGCAATACAAATTGCCCTTAATGAAAAAGAACCGTGGAATCATAAAGAAAACACATCTAGCTTTTACGATACAAATAGTGGCAACCTACTCGTTGTAACTGCGAAAAATGAGCACTACTATCCAGATGACGAAATTGAAGATGTATTTACTAAGAAGTTTCTCATCGGATGCGGATTAATCCTTCTTATCGTATTTGTTTATTTAGTCATTCTTTCTATTTGGTATGGTAATAAATTCGGGAAACCGTTATTACATGCGATGCGCTGGCTTAAAAATATCGCTGGCGGAAAGTATGAAGAACCTATCAGTAAAAAAGGAAAACCTGTCAGGTTCCGGCGATCTGGTAAAGAAAAATGGTCATTCCGTTTGTTTAGAGATGTAACAAGTTCACTAGAACACCTTTCTATTACACTCAAAAAAAACGATGCGATGAGGCAAGTACTTCAGCAAACACGAGAAGAATGGATTACCGGTCTAACGCATGATTTAAAAACACCACTTAGCTCTATATATGGCTACGCATTATTACTCGAATCGAATCAATATAACTGGACTGATCGTGATATTCAGCAATTTGGTAGTGTTATGAAAGAGAAATCTCAATATATGACGACATTAATTGATGATTTAAGCTTAACGTATCAATTAAAAAATAACAGCCTTCCTGCCCAACACGTAAACGTTGAAATCAATCAGTTCGTCCAAAAAGTATTATTGCAATTTATTAATAATCCAACACTTCAAAATCAAAATATTGAATTCGTACCGAGCTCAAATAAAATTCAATATTTCATTGAAGAAAAATGGTTCCAGCGTATTATCGAAAACTTACTCGTAAATGCTGTAAAACATAATAACGAAACAACTACTGTCATCGTAAAATTATCACAAAACGCTAATTCCTTTACACTCTCCATTTCAGATGACGGAAAAGGAATGGATGAAAAAACGAAAGAACTTCTATTTGAACGATATTACCGCGGAACAAACACAGAAGAAAGCAACATCGGAACTGGACTTGGCCTAGCCATTACAAAACAGCTCGTTCATGCTCATAACGGGACAATTTCCGTTGATAGTGCACTCGGAAAAGGAACAACGATTATCCTTGTGTTTCCGTTTCGTTCGTAGGAAAGACGCTATGTGGCGTCTTTTTTTCTTTTCTAGAAGAATTTTGCGGTAATTGAAATTATGTGGATCGTTTTTTTGAGGTGTTTTAGCGGTATATGAAATTATATCAGCGATTTTTTGAATATATCAGCGCAACTCGAATTATATCAGCGATTTTCTAGATATATCGACTTACCGACAAAAACCGACAATACTAACCTACTTTCCTACTATACAAAGTAAAAGTAAAAATAAAACTATTAACAAATACATTTCTAAACTGTTATACTATAAATAGAAGTATAAACTAACTAAGTTTTGCATAAAATGAAGTAGACGAGGCGCTTCCAACACCCCGTCACTGCAACTAATTACCGCAAGGTGGAAGGTTGCAACTAAAGCTTATTTGCGCTTAGAAGACTTCCCACGCTTCGCAGGCAGACGGGTGGTCTTCTTTTTGCGCTTTTTTGCCGTTAATTTCGTAAATCCAAAAACTATACCTTCTCTAGCTATAGTTTTTGTAATTTCCAACAAAATTTGCAAAAGAAATTCCATAAGATTACACCTCCTTTCTTCACCAAATGAAGAAAGGGTATAACCTTCCACCCGCAATATTTAATTGCTATTTTATTTTACCATTTTCATATGTATTACAGATAAAACAATACAAATTTAACAATCCACTTATAAAGTTCAACTAATAATCAGTGGGGGGCTTCTTCATCCCCCACTGATTATTAGTTGAACCAATCGGGCTTTTACGGGCAGTTGATCCCCCCTAACTTCTTTGCTTTCGCTGAATTTTGAGGTGGGGATCTTACTGCCCGTTAATGCGGGGTAAAAAGAAACTGATCTTTCTATATCTTTCGTATGTATAGATACACATTCTAGTTTTTTGAACATTTTCCTATTTCCCCCTTCATGAAAAAGCGAACCATCTCCCAATGATTCGCTCTTACCCTATTATTTTTTCTTCACCGGTATCCAAAGCTCTACTTGGGCGAACTCACTCTTATCTTCGTGGCAACGCTCATCGTACAGTTCAAACTCTGTAACGCCGCAATGTTCATAGCCTGAATGCGGGAACCATTCTGAGAATACTGCATTCCAAGTTTGGTGAATAGACGATACCATTTCTTCATGAGGAACTTTCGGCGTTGTAAATACTGCATATGTTGCTGCCGGGAAAGTACGCTTCGCAATTTCATTTGGTACATTTTCAAAGTCTGTAACTTCCATTCCGATAATATAAGTGAAGTCCCCTGTTTCTAAATTAAAATCAGTACATAATCCAAGCTCTACCCATTGACTCGTATCTTTACGATTCGGAATCGTCGTTCCAAGATCTTTTTGTAAATATTCTTGCCAAAATACTGGAATGTCTTGATGGTTTTTCCCTTCTTTACTTGTCGTCTTCAGTTCATAACCCGCCACTAAAAATTCTGGTTTATTTACAATACGATATTCCATTTGTATGCCTCCTAAATACGGATTTAATTTTCTTTGCTTTACATTCACTCGGTAATACATCGGTGTTTCGATTTCTTGTTTTCGATATTCACTCGGTGTCATTTGAAATAATTTTTTAAAGGCTCTCGTGAACGTTTCGTGAGATTGAAAGCCATGTTCAAACGCGATATCAATAACTTTTTCATCCGTATGAGAAAGTTGATAAGCTGCCCGGGCTAACCTCCTCTTTCGAACATACTCCATTACTGTATCACCTACTAATGCCTGAAATACACGATGAAAATGCGACTCAGAAAAACCTGCAATGCGAGCTAAATTACGCAGCGTTTGTTTTTCCATTACATCTTCCTCAATATAATCAATTGACCTTTGAATTTGTGTTTCATAGCTTTCCATCTCTGTTCACCCGCCTTATATGTATTATGATAAAAGAGAACGCAATCCAATTCTTGACGTTTTTTACTATAATTCCATAAAAAATTGTAACTTTTTTATATGTATTTCGTTGTTATGTATGAAGGGAGGGAAATGTAGTGAAACGTAAACAATTATTAGAAGAAATTTACTCAGAGCATATGCAAGATTTATTTCGCTATCTTCTCTCCCTAACCGGAGATTCCCACTATGCGGAAGATCTCATGCAAGAAACATTTTACCGAATGCTCGTCCATATTGACTATTATAAAGGAGAAGAAATTAGGCCGTGGTTATTTACAATTGCCTACAATGCCTTTATCGATTGGTATCGTAAAGAAAAAAAATATAAAACAACTACAGTGGAAGAATTCCATTTACCAAACGTGCCGAGTACAGAACATGAATATTTCGTAAAATTTGAGATCGCTAGTTGGTTAGAAAGTTTATCTTCTCTTCCGCTCGAAAGACGAAATGTCCTACTACTACGAGATTACTACGTATTCTCGTATAAAGAAATAGCAGAAATGACCGGTCTCTCATTAGCGAAAGTGAAAATTGAATTACACAGGGGACGAAAAGAAATGAAAAGCATAAAGGAGTGATACGGATGGGGTGTACAGAATTTAAAAAACTATGGAAGAAGTATGAAAATGGAACGCTCACGCATGATGAACAAGAACTGTTAGAAAGTCATATTGAGTCATGTGAAGAGTGTGAAGCTTACTTAGATGAGCTGTTAACAAAAACAGAACCAATTAAGAAAAAGTTACCTCCAAAAGATCTTAAAGTTCCTTTTTGGAGGATTAAGTGGAAACATCGTTTACAAACGTTTGGTTTTATATTATCAATTTGCATCGTTATCTATATAATCGGCGGGGTATTATCAGCCTTTTATTTTCAAGCTAATAATGATAAAAGGCTAGAAGAAATTAGAGAGGTTCCTTCGCTTGCACTTGAAGCAACGATCCCAAATAGCCGTGTTATGGGGGGCGGAACAAGTGTAGAAGCTTTTTTCCGTACGAATAGCCAATTTGATTTAGTACGAACCGTCGGTAAAAAAGAAATGCCCCTCGGTACAATAGAAACAAAAAGCTTCTTATCATCTGTAGATGTTACGAAGCGAACTTGGATGAATCCGTTCTATCAACCAAAACTCTTCTTTGTTCACCCAAAAACAGAGCAGGGTGATTATTTAAAGGATTCATCAAAAAAAGTATGGGATACACTTGCAAAAGTACATGATGGAACCGTTGCAGAAGTAGCAATTTCTTTTGATAAAGCTTACACTTTAAAAGAATTAGAACCGCTTTTATATAGCATATTTGAAGCACAAGAACTCCCTCCAACTCCTGTATGGTACGCTTTAGATACAGGACAAGAAAGAAAAAATGTAGATGACTATATCCTACATGGCGGAGAAGCTATAGGATTTCCAGAACATGTAAGATTCCTCGATAATGAAACTGACGGGCAGAAAACGCAAGAAGACAAAGTAACCGAAATGATGCGCGTCCTTTCTATCCATAAAAAAACGGTAAGCAAAATAGCAGCGCTTTCTGAGAAAGAACTAAATTTAGATAAACGTTATCAATATGTAAAGGATAACGGTGTAAAAGTATACGGAATTGTTATTACTGGCCCATCGAAAGAGTTATTAAAATTACAAAACTCCCCGCACATACGTTATGCGACTCTTGGAGATATTGAGATTTGGAATTGGTTTGATAATTAATAAAAAAGTCGCTAAGAAATTAGTAACATCCTACTTTCTTAGCGACTCTTTCAACATAGTACAAACTGCATATACATTTTATATTTCACTAACCGAATCCGTAAATAAAGCATGGAATACGTTAACTTCTCCCATACGTAAACATTCCGTTTCAATATCAGATATTGCCGTTCTAGCAACCTCACGCTCTACTCTTACAAATCCTTTTGTATTCATTCGTTTTTCAAATTCACAAATGGTATCCACTTCTACATCGATTGTTTCAAAAGTCCATTCCCTTACATCTTCATCATATGTTGTTTTTAATACGTAGTAATAATAATATTTATCAAGTAAGCTAACAAAAACTCCTAAATCCAGACGCTCACCTCTTGATTTTCGTATCCAATCAATATCATCATTTAACATCGGTTCTCTTCCATTTAACAACACGTTATATTCTAAACAATTATATAGGTTTAAATCTGTACAATCTGATACATGGTAATCACAAAATGTTGACTCGATTAAAGACAAAACTTCCTTTTGAGAACTTTCGTTTTCTATAAATGTTTCTTTTAGCTCTACAAATCGTTTATGCTCTTTAGATTCTTCGTACAATTCTTCTTCTTTCATAATATTTTTTGGAAAGAATTTGTAAACTATTTCTTTTAATTCATTCATCATTTCAGACTTCGCCGTTTTAGCCATTTTGTAAATCCCCCTATAAAAAAAGAATTCTCACTGCAATAAAGAATCATACCCCAAATATGTTATTAATTAACAAATATATTATATTAAAATAAAAAATATGATTCAATTCTGTTTTTTAAAAATTTTTCTGTTATAATGTCTAATTCCGAACATTAAACGTATCATAATATAATAATTACAACAAAAAACGACAAAATTCTTTAAATTAACTTAAAAAATATAAAAATCTATATATAAAGAACGAAAGATTCTAAAGCGTCTATTAAAAATATTTATTATTTTTCATACATTAAAAATTAGTACTTTTTTCACAAATTATTATCAATGGAAAACTTTACAAAATTTATTTTTTACCATAAAAGGTATTTTTATGATAAAATGAAATAGTATCGTAAAAATGTAACACATTTCTATACGAACAACCCTTTAAAAGAAAAAGGTGTCATCATAATTGATGACACCTTTTTCTTTTAAAGCAATTTCACATACATCCCTCTCACCGCTTTTTCATAAGCAATATCTCTCATCTGTCTTATGTTTTCTGACACAACAGATGCTGGAATAACTTCCTCTTCACGAAGTAACGGCGGATCAATAAGACGCACTTTATTTTTCTGATGTAAATCATAATCGTTTCTATCTTCTTTTACTTTTACATTTGGATGAACTTTGCTTAATAAAGCTTCTACTTCGGGGTCATTACATTGCTGCAATTTCGAAATAAGCTCCTCATCTTCAAGAAGAAAATCATCTGCATGAATAATCCTTTTATGAAGAGCTACCTTTAACGTTTTCGCTAACATATCATTTCCGTAAATATTCATTGGTTCCATAAAGAAATCGATTACTTCTTTGTAATACGTTTCTGTAAACCATTCCGCTATTTCGATATTTTGAAGAACCATTTTCCCCTCTACTTCGATGACATCCTCTAAAAAACTGTGAACTTCTTCTAAAGAAATATACCCATATGTATACATATCTCGTAATGTATAATCCACTCGGTCTGCGCATAATTCGGGCGCTGACCTTTCCAGTAACGTCCACTTCGAATCATCTAATAAAATATCTTCATAGTTATAACCATGCCTCGCAAGGATCGCTGGAATTTCTGAGTTGTTCACAACAGAACTAAATATCTCTTCATGATAACTTTCATCTTCATTATCAAAAACGTAATCAATCACGTGGGAAAAAGCAGTATGTGATACGTCATGTAGTAAACCAGCAATCTGTTCTTCTACTGAACCACCTAGTTTTTTCACTAATAACATAACACCCACTGAATGCTCAAAACGAGTTACATTCCATTTCTCGTTCATTAAGTAACTTGCGCCTGCTTGATGAATTCCCTTTAGTCTTTGCATAGGCTTACTTAAAAATAATTCTTCTAGCACTGCATCCACTTCAAATTTTCCGTATAGTACATCTGATATGATCACTTACAATCCCCCTTTTCAAGCAAAGTCTTTTTATATTATCTCTTTTTTGAAGAAGCGTAAATATACTATTCTGTAATTTGAATATAAATGTTTTGTTTTTATAAAAAAAGCAGGTTCTCTTATTCTTATCAAGTTCAATCATAAAAAAGAAAATATTTTCACACCCCCTCTTTTTTGTTTTAATAGATTTATACATACATATTTATTAAAGAAAAAAGAAACGAATAGATTCAATTAGAGACTGACTTACAATTATAATATGAAAGGTCGGATAACTATGGACAGTTATTTTCCAAAAGCGGGGAAGTTAATTGGCGGTATCATTATGCTTATTATTCTGCTTTCATCTCTTTGGCTTATATGGATCGGAGAAACGAACATTCGTTACAGCGGGGATCATAAGGGCACAATCCCTTTTTGGTACAAGTGGATCCCTGTTATTGTCGGTATACTCCTTGTCCGTTTCCTACCATTTCATCATAAAAACTATAATCCCCTTCAACAATTTGAACCAAGGCGCATCATAATTCAAACTGCTATCTTATTCTTAAGTGGCTCCCTCTTCACGATTTGTCTTCTCACCACGAACTTTGAAGGAATGGCATTACAATTGTGGTTTATGATATTTAAAATTATTTTATTATTATTCACTCCATTAATGCTGCTTTTGTTTTATAAAAAAGAACGACCAAAGCAAGTAAAATCAACAGGGGATATTAGATGGTATCAGTTTACACCACTTATTGTCATTATAATCTGGGGTTACTTCAACTTCTTTTCTATATTCTCTACACCATTTGTTTCAATGAAAATGGAACCCACGATTTTAATCTCCATTTTACTTGTAGGGTTTCTTATAAATAGTGTACTTGAAGAGATTTTTTATAGAGTTTGGTTGCAAACACGTTTGGAATTATTACTAGGTACTTGGCCGGCTATTCTTCTTACATCATTGTTATGGGCAAGCTGGCATATCGCATTACATGGCTCTGGTCATTGGGATATTGATACAGCTACGGTCATTGTGAACCTTGGTATCGTAGGTCTATTCCTTGGATATTTGTGGGCGCGTTATCGTAAGGTATGGGTAATTATTATTGTTCATGGATTAATTAATGCACATCCACAACAACTAATTGAGATTATATTTAAGTAAAGAGCGCGATTGAGAAATAAAAAATAAAAGGGATTATACATGATTAATATGTATAATCCCTTTTATTTAACCTTATTCAAACGTAACTTCTACCTGCACAATTTCCGACCTACTACCAAGTCTAAGCGGTGGTCCCCAAAATCCAAATCCAGAAGAAACAATTGCGTGGAACGCGCCTTTTTGTGCGTATCCCCAGTCTAGCTCGTACATTCTTCTCGTTACAATATGATTGGGCGCCATTTGTCCGCGGTGCGTATGACCGGATAATAATAAATCTACACCAGCATCTGCTGCTTGTTTCAACTCAAATGGCTGATGATCCATTGCGATAACAGGCATCGATTTATCCACTGTACTCATAAGTTTTTCAAAGCTTTGGCGATCTCGCTCTGTTTTATCTCTTCTTCCAACGAGATAAAAGTCATCTTCAATTGTAATCACTTCATCTAAAAGAATACGAATATCAATCTTATCCATCTCTTGTAAAAACTCTGGAACCGCTCTGCCGTAGTATTCATGGTTTCCTAAAACACCATATACGCCTAATGGAGCTTTCATTTGTTTCATAATATGACCCATGTTTTTTTGAATGAATACTCCTGGATGATCATCGATAATATCACCTGGCAGTAAAATAATATCAGGTTCCATTTCATTTACATGACGAACAAGTCTTTTCAAATGCGAAACGCCAGACAGTTTACCGAAATGCATATCAGAAGCCATCGCAATGCGTAAACTTTTACGCCCCTCTACTTTTTTCGGTATGTGCACTTCGTACTTTCTTACTACCGGACTATACGCATTAAATACTCCGTACGCAAAGATAAAGATAAATGCAGCTATCACAGCCGCCCCTGTCCAAATAATTGCTGCTTCTTTCTCTACTGAAAACTGTAAAAGAAAGACCATAATATCAGCTAATGGCAACAACATAAGTGCATATTGTATAACCGCAAACCAAATCGAACCTATCGTTCGCAGAAATGGCAGAAACTTAAACACTTGCACGAGAATGTACGCATATGAAATAAATGCGACTATGAAAGCATAATATCCCCAAGATTCCCAGCCAAATACCGCATGAAGCCAAACCCATCCGTTCCAGCCGATGTAAAACATAAGTAGTGTGTATATAATTAATATGGTAAATATATTGAGATAACGAAGATTCTTCACAGCCAGCCTCCTTATTGATTTCTTCTATTATAACTTGTTATGCACTTATAACGTAAATATTAAGCACTTCAATCTTCCCAATAAAAACATCGATAAACATATCGTCTTAAAATTTTTAGGAACGGCTGTAATCGGCATTTTAGAGTCTTACGTGTTGGATGAAATTCTATTATCTTTATCCTTCAAAACTCACCTATGCAATTATGCATATACATCTATTCCGTTTTATTTTTATGTTACGATATAAATGCAATACGACATATATCGACAAAGATAAAAGGAAGTGATTGTATGAAACGTTCTAAAACATACTTAAAATGTTTAGCATTATCCGCTGTTTTTGCTAGTAGCGCTGTAACTCTTTCAACACCTGCTGCTTATGCTCAAACAACATCACAAGTTGTAACAGATATCGGACAAAACGCAAAAACACATACGAGCTATAATACATTTAATAATGATCAAGCTGATAATATGACAATGTCTTTAAAGGTAACTTTTATCGATGATCCAAGCGCAGATAAACAGATTGCCGTTATTAATACGACTGGTAGTTTTCTAAAAGCAAATCCTACTATAAGTGATGCACCTATTGATAACTACCCAATCCCTGGTGCTAGTGCAACATTACGTTATCCTTCACAATATGATGTTGCATTTAACCTTCAAGATAACAGCGCTCGTTTCTTTAACGTAGCACCTACAAATGCTGTAGAAGAAACGACTGTAACATCTAGTGTATCTTATCAACTTGGTGGTTCTGTTAAAGCTTCTGTAACCCCCAATGGCCCTAGCGGTGAGGCTGGTGCAACTGGTCAAGTCACTTGGTCTGACTCTGTAAGCTATAAACAAACTAGTTATAAAACAAATTTAATTGACCAAACAAACAAAAACGTAAAATGGAACGTATTCTTTAACGGATATAACAATCAAAACTGGGGTATTTACACACGTGATTCTTATCATTCTTTATATGGAAACCAACTGTTCATGTACTCTCGCACATACCTATATGAATCTGATGCAAAAGGTAATTTAATACCGATGGATCAACTTCCAGCATTAACAAATAGCGGTTTCTCTCCTGGTATGATCGCTGTTGTTATCTCTGAAAAAAATACAGATCAATCTAACTTACAAGTCGCTTATACAAAACACGCCGACGACTACCAACTTCGTCCAGGCTTCACATTTGGAACTGCAAACTGGGTTGGAAACAACGTAAAAGACGTTGATCAAAAAACATTTAATAAATTGTTCACACTAGATTGGAAGAATAAAAAATTGGTAGAGAAAAAATAAGTAAAAAAAACGAAGGGACTATTTAGACTCTTCGTTTTTTACTTATTCATAATAAGATCCCGCGAGTAATACCGTCGCTATGAAATTCCATGATATATTTTTAGGCATCTCTTCACCTTTATTTTGAAAAGCACCATCACAATCATTTAGCCATGCTTCCTTTGATTCTAAATAATCTTCTAATGTTATATTCTCCGACTCATCTTTATTTTCTTTGAAATCTTTTTGAAAATAAAACAGGAATTCTACTAATTTTTCTTTTGAATCTACACCATTAGCTAACTCATAAATATCCACATTATTACTCCTTTCAAATACAAGTAAAATCCTCGATCTCTTCAACACAAAAACATTCTTTTTTATAAAATGCTATATTTCTCTTCCAACCAATCTTCTATAACATATTGTCCTGCTATCCCTGAAGGATTTTTAATTTTCTTCCCTTCTTCTTCACTAACCATTTCAAAATCGATTAAAGGACCATCTGCTCTCCCTCGGCTTACAAAATAAGTCCCCTGATCCTTATTCTCAAACACAAAATCTGGAAGATTATACTCCCCCGGATCAAACAATTCCATTGGTAATCCACCAATAATTTTCCAATCACCATCTAACCAACCAGACCAGGCAGTATACGCCGTAAATAATACTTCTTTTTGATTCTTGTAATAGTTTTTAAACTCGCTTATTCGTATTTTTTCATCTGTAAATAAAGAAAAATATTCTATATATGTTTCCCCATCATATGGCCGCGTAACATTTTGGCCTTTCACTAACATTCCGTACCCATACTTATTAATATTTTTAAGATTTATCGCAAAAACTATCCCTGGCTTAAATGATTTTTTGCGACGTTTTTTTAATTTAAACTTACAATCTACTACTTCTTGTTCCTCTAAAGAAAAACTATCACTCTGCATTTCTAATGCATTTTTTAACATTATCTCTAACTCATTTAGATTTGGTAATCTGTGAGGCCCTTCATTATATATCTTTTCAATCTTTTGAAAAGCATCCATTAAAATATCAATGCTTTCATCACTTATAATCAATTTATCCCCTTTTATTTCCTCTTTATAAAAAGACATATTTTCTCTCCTTTACTCTCTTATACATATCCCTTGAAGACTCTCTTTTTCTTTCTATCACACTAAACCACGCACCACTTCTTCTAATAATAAATTCAACCATTCATCCAATTTGTTTTAAAACACTCTAATACACTCAGCTTTCTTTCCATAGTACTATCTCGACATTATACTCATTCTTTAGAAAAGAAAAAGCACTTCTCATTGCTTCATCTACTACAATAAGGCCAGAATAAATTAATCCTCTTTGAGCATCGTCATATCCAATGAAATGTAATACTTCTTTTGTATATAACATGAAATCTTCTAATTCTAATTGCACACCAAAGTCCCAATTTTCATGTGCATACCATACAATAATCTTCTTAGACAATAAACTAGTTAATTCACGTTCAAATTCTTTTATTTCATTGATAACTTGTTCAGCATTTAATTCACTCATAACTTTGATAGGATTCGGTGTTTCATCAATTAAAAAGTTTACTAATGAAGCAATTTTCTTCCCGCTAATAATCTGAAATTCTTTTATAGACGGACATAACATTAAAAACTTTTCTCTAGTAGCCTTTTCCTCTACCTTTTCTCTTAACATTGCAATTTTCTTTAAACGTTCGTTCACGATTATCACCTCATATATTAAGTAACACACTTTCATTCTCGTAATTTCATTCCTAAATTGTTACGGCAGAAAATCTTCAAGACTCATTTCCGTTAAATTTAAAAGTATTCAAAAAGGAAGTAAGCTGACTTTTAATAGTAGGTATACATTCGTAGCATTCATATATATAACAACTTAGCGAGCTATCTCCTTCAAGCTCTTTAAATCTAACTGAAATTTTGAAAGATGCATCAATATCCAAGTGACAAGTTAAAGATAACTCATTTGATTCTGATTTAAAATGTACTGTTCCAGATCCAACTGTATATGTTTTTTGAAGGTCTTTGTAAAAGTGATATATAGCATTATTGTCAAAATAAAATGATGTCGTTTTCACTTTAAAACCAGTACAACCTAGTTCGCATTCTCCTTTGAAATAAGCTCCACCAAAATAACTATCTCCTTCACTTGAAAAGTCAGTTATAGCAACTTTGATAAAATTATCATCCTTCCATCCTACATGAAAACATTCCATTATTTATACCTCCCTATACTCCAATGAATCAATAATAATCTACTTTCTGCCACTCTTGGAAACCTTCTTTTTACTTATACTTTTACAATCGATACAAGCTCTGCTTCCCATCACTGAATGTTGCGTTTAAAACGTTAATGCATTGGATCATAATCTATAAAGAAAGAAGAACCTACGTCAGCTCTTCTTTTTAGACATCCATTTTTCACGAATTCTCTTTTATATAATTTTTAGCTACTTCATTATTTGGGTCATTTTTTAATATTTCTTTTGCCCAATTCATAGCTGCTTTTTCTTCAAAAATATCATCTGGAACATTAGCAAAAAACAATAAAAACTCCCTATATTGCATATCATTAGGCTCCAATTCGATACACTTCTTTGCATGATAAAAAGCAGCTACATATGCCCCCTCTAAATGACAGAGTGGATGACATAAAATATCTGATGCTAGTGCATGTAATCTAACATCATTGCGACTCTCTAAATAACTAGTCAAGAAAGTGTATACAATAATATTCGGTTCATTAAAAGACCATTCTATTAAAAAATCCTCCAATTCCTCAATACTTATTTTATTTGCATGGGCTATCGCATTTCCAATGTCCCCTCGATAAATTGCATCTCTTAACAAATCATGCATGATTTCACCCACCCATTCGATATATATCTTCACATGTGTAGCCGTTATCTGTTATCTCTTTTACTTTCATCAAAAGCAGCCCACTCCTCAAACCGTTGATAGACGATGTGGATCACAGAAAGTTTCTGTATCAATCTCTTTTTCCAGCCAAAGGTCAAAGAGCGCACTAATATCTCCCTGTTCCAACATATACTCTTTCTCTTCTTGATGAATAGGCAATAACCAAAATAAATCAAGCTCCTTTTCTTCAAAAAACTCCATTAGCTCTGGAGACTCTCCTGCCTCAATAACTGCCGGGCTTACTAAAAGCACATTCATTGAAAAATCAGATTCAGCATCCGCATTAGAAATTGTATCCCCATAATCAAACGAGGTTTCATCTATAAATGGATAATGTGCTAATCCAGCAAGCAAATCAATTATTTCATCATTTTGATTTGTATTTAACCAAATTAATTCTCCTTTAGCACCATTAGTCATATATTCAGCTGACATCCCTAATGTTACATATGTCCATACTGGCCTATCTTCATTTTTCGGGAATTCTAAAACGTATAGCATTCCTTTTTTTAGAGCGGTATTATCTAATTCTACTTTTTTAGCTCCTCTTTCACCCCAGGTATATTCAAGAATCTGACTAGGCTCTCCAAAATGTTCATAGTATTTTTTCTGAATGTCACTTAATTTATTTTTTCGAAAAAAATTCATTTATGCTCTACAACCCTCTTTCTACTATACAACCTTGTTATTAAAGATAGATTTCTTCTTTCCAACTACTGGATTTAGATTGAACTACTATTAGATTTTCACTTTCCCATTTTAATGTCCCTAAGAATCTAGAATATACCATTTCATTCCCTACCTCTTCCACCAATAGTTGGTCTCGAATCTTTAATCCCTTTTCATCATACACTTCACATCGTAGCTGGAAACCTTTAACACGATGAATTCCTTTTAATATGGCTATCTTCTTACGGCTTGGGCTTTTCTTAGGTGTCTTCCCAACTAAAAATATCCCTTCATAGTTTTGCTTCACAATCTCTTCTAAAGTCTCCTCTATATACCCTTTAACAATAGATGATGAAAGAGTAGAGTTTTCTTCAAGTCCAGGGACAACATATTGGCGTACTAATTTGCAAAACTCTTTGTATTTCTCTTCAACTGATTCCAGTGTTAAGAAATTCATAAAATCATAAGGAACCAGTATACTAATTTCACCCGATGCCCTATTCACTTTATATGAAACATCAGTGTGCTCCTTAGCTAAACAATAAACAGTAACTTTCTCAATTTCTTTTAATCCCATCTCAAACTCGCTAACTTTCTTTGCGAAAATCAACTCAAAAATCCTAATTTCATGTACAAGCAAATAATGTTTTTTAGGACGTTTTTTTTTCCAATCGTAAAACTTTACTTCAAGCAATATAATTCACTCCTTTAAATTTATCACCATGGCATCAGGGACCTATGATACCTTTTATTAATTTATTAAACTGTACTCCTTTTTCATTCTACCTTATCTATATTTTTAATATGCTTACTCACAACGCACGCGGTGACATAACAGCCATAAATACATCACTTCTCTCACCTGGTGCCATATACATTCCTTCTGCATCTAAATATTCAATGGAAAAGGCTGCTAGCTCATACGCCATTTCTTGATCGCATTCAAAAAGTGGATTTATAAAAACCTCACTTCCTGTAATCTTTTGTAAATCTTTCAAACAGTTAGACTTACTTCTTGTATAATCAGCCACATTCTCATTAGCCCAAGACCACATCCAACTGTTACTCTTTCCAGACCAGGACCCTATAAAAACAACACTAAATTCAAGTAACACTTGACCATTTTTTTTAAACTGTAATATACATTGATCTTGATCATACCAATACTCATCAAAGTTATCGATATTATAATCCGAAATGAATTTTTGCTGTTTACTTTCTAATTTGTCATAACACATAACAAGATAATTCTCGAATTGTTCATCCGTCATTGCCAATTATCACACGCTTCCTTCCTTCAAGATCCTGCTACAAACAATATATCTTACTCTCTCAAAACCTATATAAAGTGAAACTTTAATCAGCCCTTACCAATTGGGCTTTTACAGGCAGCCCGCCCCCCACATATCATATACGTTTTTACCACTAAGCTATCTTAATATATACAACGAAACAAGAGCTTATATAAGCTCTTGTTTCCATAAATAGTTTCTTTACTCAGTCTAATTTATTTTATCACGATAAATAAATTCAATATTACACAAATGCACCCCAACCATCTGTATATCCACCAAACTCTTCACCCAGTTTATTCAATTCCTTTTGCATCTCTACGATATCCTCATAAATTAAGAACATTTCTTTAGAACAAGTACATGTCCAATCTTCAAATTCTTCATTATAATCTAACTCACAATTTAAGCCCAGCGCTTGTACTCTGCCAATTATTTTTTCTCCATTACCTTGATCAGGAATTGCAATAAAGAAATCTACTATATGTTTTTTATTAAAATCTATACCTTGCTTGTATAACATATTTAATACTTGTCCATCTTCATCTTTTGGGAATTTCATTATTTCTCCCCTTTTCTATAGCATATAATAAACCTTCATTTGGAACAAAAAATATTCCATTACTTAAAGTCCTCTTTACCCGTTATTTTTAAGTTTTTTCCATTCTGTATACCTAATATCGATCACTTCTTTTAATTTAAAGTAATTTTCCCAAGTATCTTGCACTTGATATAATGTATCACACTCTAAAAATACATCATCATAATCATCTAAATATAAACCTTTTTCAAAATCAAAATAATCTATTGCAAATTGATTCCCTTCATCATTTAACATGTCATCGCTTAAAACCCCATCCCAGAACATATAAACTTGAGTCCCAGTCATTTTTCTAAGCTTAAATTTATTAATTTCCTCTTCGGTCTCTTCTAAAAATTCATCACTAAATAAATTATTATCAATAATCCAACCTAAGAACATTCCAGTATGTACAAATGCTTGCTCCATCGGTAATTCTTGTGGGAAATCTCCTTCATAATGATATTTAGCTTTATCGTAAATTATTGTTTGGAACAAGATTCTCACTCCTATTTCACATAATATAATTGAGCTCAAATAAATAATTCTTTGATACACTTTTTAAAAAGGTAAGTTGACTAGACTCTGTGGGGTTTTTGCTTCCAAAGGCTAAGTCTATCGCTACTGCTCAAGGTTACAGTGCACCATCATCACTCGCAGGCACTATCTCAAACCGGCTAAAATTCGATATGGGCTTTCCAGTATTATAAAACCTGTAAATAAAAACCCCTATAAGTTACATTCGAAGTTTGTATCTAATCATAAAAACGTCAAATGTTTCCTTCTAGGGGCTACTAATATTTATGATTAATAGAAAATCTAAAGTTTAATGTTTTTCCAACCAGAAAAACCAGATATAAACAATTAACCCCACTATAATCACGAAAATGAATAACTAACCTTGTTTATCCTAGATTCATATTAGAAAGAAAGTTTTCAAATAACTCCAATTCAAATTTATCCCTCGTCTTTAAATACTCTTTCTTTTTCTCAATGATTTGTTCTAGCATCTCTTCTTTATTTAATAACAAAGCTAATCCAATAGCATTTTGTGCTCGAGTCCCATCAAATATTGTCCCTATTAATCCAGCCTCATCATCATCTCTTACACATAAATCAAATACATTTTCCATATCTACATACTTATCAATATATGGAATGAAATACTGTTTAACCTCTTTTAATATATCTATGGTAACAGGCAAAATATCGGTTTCCTTTTCAACACACCATCTTTTTTGCTCCCTATGGACTAAATTCCCTAACTCAACCCCAATCGTATAGGTTTCCTTTTTCTCTTTACTTGTTAAACCTTCATCCCATTGATTTTTCATATTTTCTAATTCGTCAAACCGAATTCCCACATCCACCGTCACATGAAAATCTTCTGGGTGATTGATAAAGGCTAAATGTATACCGATTTTTCCTTTATCAAATTTTTTCACCAGGTCTTGTTGTGTAATCCTAATCTTATAACCGTCTTCTTTTAACTCTTCACCTAGACCTTGCAGTAGCTTTAATTTTAATTCTTTTTTGTTCATATAATTCCTTCCGTTCTCTATTTTGATTTATCCCACGAGGATTAGATACATGTCCTATCCTATATATAAAGAAAAAAGAGCCTATATTCGCTCTTCCTTCATACAAACATTTAATAAATGCATCTTTCTAACCACTAACTTTTCTGATGATATATTAATAGCCTCTAAAAGCAAACTGAATATACATGTATGTACCAACACCATAAATAACAAAAGCAACTATAGTGATTAGCCAATTTTCACGAGTTTTTTGTACATACTTCGAGCATGCCCAAAAAAGAAGTAAAATATATAAGTTCCGTTTAATGTTTTAACATCGATAAAAGTGTCTATACTGCTTAT
>NZ_JBMDKC010000084.1:0-24398 GCF_057809515.1 Bacillus sp. FG16 | reverse complement strand
AAAATGTACATGATTATTCAAGTGTTAATGTGTACATTTAAACTAGCATTTATATATCCTCTCACTTCATGAATCTTATCCTTGTATATTTCAAACCATTGTTGCCATTCATCTTTAGAAAATTCTTTCTCTTCTCCTTTTAAAACGTAAGAAAAAAGATTTAAACAAATATGCCAACCAGCTATATCTCTCGGTGTATGATCTGTTAATTCATGAATGTACTCTTTAAGAAGTAAAAGAGTACCATTTTCCTCTTTATGTATTTCAAATCGGACACGGTCTTTATCCCAAGTAAATTCAAGTACTGAGTTTACTTGACATTCTAAAATATCAATGTTTATGAATGAACCGTCCATCATGTCGAACTTTATTATTCCACCAGTTTTAAGGCTTTCAATCTGTAAATTGGACATCCATTTTTTCAGCTTACTGTTTTCTGTTAATACAGACCAAATTTCCTCTACCGTATATGGAAATTCGCGTTCAAATTTTACAATATATCCATCAGTTAGTTTCCCAATTTCAGCTATCATTTTGATTGCCTCCTTATATAGAATGTATGTTCTCACTTCATTTTACACGAATATAAATATAAAATAAATATTTATAACAACGAAGTGTTAATTTAAAGTGAATGGTGCTGAGAAAAACTTAAATATTTTCTAAATCGAGTTATATAATATTGAAAATTAAATATAGATTTACGTACAAATAAAAAAAGCCGCATTTGCGACTTATGAAATCATAGGATTAACTCCTGTTTTTGTGGAATGATTAATGATTAACGCTTAATCGCATCGACAATTAGCGATGGAAAACCAAGTTTATCGCCTTTATTTCTAGAATCATACCTTTTCGAACGGAAAATAACACCGTCGTTTGCATCCCATTCGTTGTAATAAAACCGACCATTTTCATCACAATATTCAAGTAAAACTACCTCGAATCCAGCAGTTTCAAACATTTTCGTTAATGTTATATAATTATGAACGATTTTATGACTTGCTGCTGGATGATCTTTCGGACCGGGGCCCCCTATTTGAACTATATTTTGATATGCCTCATCCTGAAAGAATGCATCAGGGACTCCGCACCGAATATGACCAGATGGTTTTAAAAATTCATAACAAATTTCAGCTGCTCTTACACCTTCTTCAAAAGTAAGGTGTTCCCATACATGCTCAGCTAAAATAGCTGAAATAGAATTGTATTCAAATCTTCCTTCCCACGTAGCTTTATCTAGTAAGTTAAGTTCACCTTCTTGCGTTTGAATCCAGCCTGGATTATTATTAAACACTCCAGCTCCGACAACTACTTTAATTTCCTCTTGTTTTATTGCCACCATTTTCACCTCTTAAATATTTTAATTCATTAATATATTCTATGTTTACTATTATCCTTCCTCCTTCAAAATTTTGTAACATGAGTCCAGTACAATACCGAACTCATGTCCTATAAACTCTCTAATGTAACAATCTGTCTAACTTTATAAAATTAGTTCATGATATACGATTTTTCTTACAGAAATATAGCACACCAAACATTAGCATAATACCAATTACGTAAAAAATTGTTGTTCCGCTCCCACCAGTATTAGGAATTACCCAATTATTCTTCGCATTTTTCACTGTTATTTTTTGTGTCTTTACTGCTTCTGTAATTTCTATTTCTATTGGATCTCTAAGTAACATGTATCCGTTTGGCGCTTTTATTTCTTTTATCGTATATTTTCCAAGTACTAATTGATTGGAAATCACCTTTCCTTTTTCATCCGTTGTTAATCTAGCCACTTCTTTACCCTCTTTATCTAAGACTTGAAATATAGCGCCTTGTAGTTTTAAATTGATATCCTTATCATCAACTTTCTCAATTTCAAATTGTCCAGTCGGATCTGGTAATTTCTTATTTCCTATTTTAATTTCTACTACTGCATCTTTTTCTACTTTTACAGTTATTTTTTCTTTTAATAATTCGTAACCTTTAGGTGCTTCTACTTCCACTAAGGTATAGTTTCCTATTGGTAAGTCTTTTGATACGACTTCTCCTTCTTCATTTGTTACTAGTTCTCCAACTATTTTTCCTTTTGAATCTTCTATATGAAACTTTGCCCTTGCTAGTTTTTTATTTTTATCACTTATGTCTACTTTCACAAGCTTTATTTTCCCCATTGGATCTGGCAATTTCTTATTTCCTATTTTAATTTCTACTACTGCATCTTTTTCTATTTTTACAGTTATTTTTTCTTTTAATAATTCGTAACCTTTAGGTGCTTCTACTTCCACTAAGGTATAGTTTCCTATTGGTAAGTCTTTTGATACGACTTCTCCTTCTTCATTTGTTACTAGTTCTCCAACTATTTTTCCTTTTGAATCTTCTATATGAAACTTTGCCCTTGCTAGTTTTTTATTTTTATCACTTATGTCTACTTTCACAAGCTTTATTTTCCCCATTGGATCTGGCAATTTCTTATTTCCTATTTTAATTTCTACTACTGCATCTTTTTCTACTTTTACAGCTATTTTATCTTTTAATAATTCATAGTCTTTTGGCGCTTCTATTTCTACAAGGGTATAGTTTCCTTTTGGTAAGTCTTTTGATATCGCTTCTCCTTCTTCATTTGTTACTAGTTCTCCAACTACTTTTTTATTTGAATCTTCTATATGAAACTTTGCTCCCACCAATTTTTTATTATCATTATTACTATCAACCTTTTTTATTTTTACTTTTCCAGTACTAGGCTTGTTCCAATGTTGCCAGTTAAATTTGAAATTGTGAAATTCAAATCCACCAGTTTGTTGTACCGCACCGACAAATGCTTGTCCATTAATCGAACCGCCTTTTGTTTCTAATACAGCATTGGGGGCAAACACACTCCCAACGACACCATATCCCTCTGTTGTAATTTTTTTCGCATTTGGAAAAACCCAAATCACTTTCCCATATAGCTCAGTAAACGGGGAATTAGGAGAATATGGTTGTGATGTAGGAACTATATCTGTAGCCCTTCCAATATTGTTCGTGTCATATAGTATAGACCCATTTTTAAATGTAACCTCTGTTGCATCCGAATACATAACAATAAAATCTTTGTCCTTAGCACTCGGTAAAAATACATCTCTTATATCTAAATTGTTTTTCCCTGTCAATTCTGATGAAACATAAATATTAGAATTGTTTATATCTTTTCCGATTCCATAACTCATATTTGGAATTGGGGTATTCGTTTTATATTGACCAGCATTTTTACTGACTTGGTTCACTATATTGCGAAATTCATTAAATTTCGCGTCAATTTCTAGTTTTTCTTTATAAACGATATGATCATAAGAAGATTGTATGATGCGATCTGGATCACTCTCTTTTGTCATTACGACTATTCCGTTTTGAATGATAAAAGATTCTTCTCTTGATTTCTTAAATTTTCCAGACAATAACAAGGACGGATATCCCTCATCAACCCATTTTTCACCTACTATATTAGATGTTCCCGCTGCAGCACCTACAATTGTATACCCCGATGCATCCATATCACCTTGAACTGCAATTGCTCCTTCAATGTCGCCACCTATTGCTTTATGGTTACCAAAGACAACTGCATTATAACGCGATATATCACCTAGACCTTCTAAGTTTGTCGTGGATCCATATGCTTCTTGTGGTACATATACGACAAAACTTACACTTAACATTAACAAAACAATAAAATGAATACTTACCAGCTTTAATCCTAGCCTCAATTCCTTTGTTCCCACCTTTACCGTATTTTTTCTATAGTCGAATAAAATGACATGTTTATCAATGAGGATTTACTTCATTCCCTATATATCTTCTTTACTTATCTCTGAATTTCCGGTCCCAATGTCCATTAATGCAGGATAAATACATTCTATCGAGTTAACCTTTTCTTATAAATTACGACTAGAAACACACATAACAATAGGATTGGAACTATTACAGTCCACTTATTAAATATAAATATCTCTGTACTCACTTTTTGTTTTTCTTTCTCGTTTAACTCCACACGCACACCTCGAACTAGCAATCTATTGGTGTTTACTCCATAAGGCGTACACGTAATTAAAGTTGTATAATCTTTATTTTCTACAATTTGTAGATCGTCCGTTTCGTGTGGTAACACTACTTTAATTTGATCTACTTTATAAGCAAGAACTTTGTCTAAAGAATGAATATAAAAGAGATCTCCTTCGCTCAACTTATCTAAATCTGTAAATAATTTTGCTGATGGTAAACCACGATGCCCTGTTAAAATAGTGTGCGTATTTTCTCCGCCTATCGGGAGCGAAGAAAAATCTAAATGACCTATCCCGCGGCTCAATACTTCCTCAGATGTCCCTTGATAGATTGGCAGTTTTATATTAATTTTCGATATTTCAATATACCCCATTACATCTCCTAAATTTAACGCATCAGCATATGCTTGATGATTACTTTTTTTTTCAGAAAATGGATCAGTAAATGTTTTCGTGGAAGTGTGAACTTGTTTATTATATTCGGCTGCTTCTTTTTCCCTACGTTCGACTTCTTTCTTTTGTAGCGCTTTGATCTTCTTATCGTAAGAGCTAATCTCAGAATAATGTGCACGAGTCGCCAACCAATTACTAATAGTAGGATATAAAAAAACACCTAATCCAAATAAAAAAATACCTCCCAAAACAAGATTTCGTTTCATATTTCCACCTCTGTATATGCTTAAATATCGAAAAGAGGGAAGCATTTTGCTTCTCCCCTTTTCCCATAGTTACATGTTCCTAAAATCTTAATTATTAGCAAACTTTTTTCTAAAGAAAACAAATGCCGCTGTAACCATTAACGTAAGGCCTATTACAGTAAAAAGAGTCGTTCCTATGCCACCCGTTACCGGAAGAACCCATCCACTTTTATTATTTTCAATCGTTAATTTAACCGTTTGATTATTTTCGCTAATCTTTACATCAATGGGATCTTTTAATAATTGATAAGAAGCTTTTGTACCATCTTCTTTTGTATATGTTGGTGCTTTCGTTTCAAAAATTTGATAGTCTCCATATGGAATGTTAGACCATTTAATAACACCATTTTCATCTGATACACCTGTTACTTCTTTTCCTGCTACAACAACTATTTTTCCATTTTTATCTTTAAGTACAAACTCTGCACCTTTTAATTTATTCTTATTAGCACCATCAATTTTTATTAACTCAATTATTCCAGTTGTCGGAACAACAACTACAGGTTTAGATTCCTTTTCTCCAATTACATCATTTTTATTTGTAAAATCAATTTTTGCTGTATTTAAAATTTCCGAACCAGATGGTACTCCTTCTTTTACTTGAGATTTAATTTGCAAATGAAATTCTTTTTTACCATCTAATTTTGTGAAATCTTTTACTGTAGCTGTTACTTTTTGACCTTCTATAGCTACCTCTACAATGCTTGCATTTACTTCTGCTCCATCAATTTTCACAATTGGCTTTCCTTGAATCACTAAACGATTATCCAAAGTATCTGTTACCACATATTTTTTGTATTCCTTAATGTCTTCTGGAATTAATGTTTTAATATCATAATTATAATTAGTTAACGGATTGATTGGTAACGCTTCCAATTTTCCGTTAATCTTTTTATCAATTATTGGTTCTTCATAGTTTTTCACTTCTAATTTAACTACTGTACCAGAAGTAATAGTTCCATCTTCATTAATTGTTCCGGAGTTCTTAACAAAAAACTCACGTTTAGTTGGATCTATTACATAGCCTTTCGGAGCTTTTGTTTCTTGGAAATAGTATTCTCCATACACCAATCCTTGCACGCGAATATGACCATTAGCATCTGTTACTAACTCTTTTTTCACTTCTGTACCGTCTTTTTTAAATAAAGAGAATACTGCACCTGCTAATGCTTTTTCATTTACACCAGTTTTTATTAAATCCACTGCACCACGTTTAACCTCATTTTTAGGATACATGTGAACATCATAGTTTAGCACCTTACCCTCTTTATTCGTTAATGGGATATCCACTGTATACGTATTGGGATTTAGATTAACATGTGGAGGTCCTGCCACTTCTTTCACCTCATAACGTCCTAGCGGAAGATCTTTTAATACAGCTTGTCCGTTATCATCTGTTACTACTTGCGTTGGAGTTGCTCCCATTACAGGTTTCACATCTTCTTTTACGATTTTCCCATCGTTTGAAATTTTTTCAAACGAGGCAACCTTTTTTACTTCAAACGTTACACCTTTTAATGGTTTCGTATCTTTTGGCACCTCTTGATTTGCAGAACCGTCACCTTCTAGTCCCTGCGCTCCATCTTTTTCTTGTTCATACTTATGAATCGTTAAAGTACCTTTAGATGGTGAACCTGCCTTTACTAATACACTAGACCATGTAGAAAATGTTAAGAATAACACTAAAAGCACACTAAATATTTTTTTCATTTCTCTTATCCCCTTTACTACTTCTATCATTTTAAAAATCTCTTTATTACTATTACCTTCTTAAAAGCAATAGTGTGCCAAGTATCAGATTTAAACGAATAACATAAAACATAGTCGTCCAACAATCCATTGTTTACAATCACTTATTCACTTTTCTTATCTTCTATTATTACGTTGTCTCTCCACATGATATATGTAATTTTCTCCCCTAAATTACACTTATATCTCTACTTCAAAAATCATTACATTTGTTACATAATAGCTTTCACTGCTAATTTCGACTAGTCACTTACTGTCAATCTATTAATTTCTCACTTCCTATCCCTATTTAAAATCCAACCTTAATCATTTTTAATACATATAAGTAATAACCAACAAATAAGTGTGACGATTCATATTTTACGCTACTGTCCAAAACTATTACCTGTATATTCAAATAATATGTGCTATTCATGTTAAATTATGGTATTATTCTTAGAAGTTTATAACTTTTATTTATATTTTTTATTAATAAAGATTTTCCGTTTCTACTTATGAAAAAAGGAATATATGTTTATTTAACTATTACGCATAACTGTAAGGAGGAAGAATATGACTAAAAAGCTCAGTCTAGTTGAGATAGAGTACATTTGCAATATGTTTTTCCAATCTTTTGAAATTCCAGTTTGTTTTTTAGATTGTAACAAAAATATTCTTTTAGAATTCACATCAAAAAATGATTCACATTCGTTGTATACATCAAAAATAGAACAGTTACATGTGCTTTTTCAGAGAAATGATACATATAATTCACCCATCTTCAGAACTCACGAACATCTAGGGCACTTCATTTTAATTCACATAAAGAGCGATTATATGGTGAACGGTACTGTTATTATTGGGCCCTTGGCACATGTAAATTTTTCTACAAGTAAAACGGATAGTAACCTTAATTTCATTCCAAATTATAAAAGAACAAGAGACCATTATTTTTCATTGTCAGTCAAAGATCAAAATTTCTTTGTAAATATAGCAATATTGTTCTATAACATTCTCTATAAAAAAAATTCAGATGTAAGCACCTTTTCAAATAACAGTGATTCACTTCATATAAGTCATAGCAGAATCTTAAACGAAGATGTATATATTTCAATGCAAAAAGACGAATCCATTTATCATAATTTATATATAGAGCAGCAATTACTTGGTTCTATAGAAAACGGGGATAAAGAAACCGTACTCAAATATTATTACGAATTCCAACAAGAGACTCTTTCATCTTTATCTTCATTCCATCAATTAAGACGTCATAAAAACATTTGTATTTCATCCATCACGCTCGCTACTAGATATGCGATAAAAGGGGGACTTCCATCTGGGATTGCTTACAAAATTTATGATTTACATATTCAAAGAACAGAAGATTTAAAAGACAAAGAATCTGTTTGGGATTTGTTAAAAAATGCTTTTTGTACCTTTGCAGACCGTGTAAAGGCACAAAAAACACAGCAACATTCACAGACTATTGCTATCTGCAAAAACTATATTTTTAAAAATATTTACAATCCAATATCTGTTAAACAACTTGCTAAATTTGCAAATGTGAATTCAGATTATTTATCTATATTATTTAAAAAAGAGGTCGGTATTTCATTAATTGAGTACATTCAACGTGAACGAGTCGAAGAAGCAAAGAAATTATTAACTTTCACCACCTATCCTTTATCAGACATATGCGCTTCGCTTAATTTTAGCGATCAAAGCTATTTCACTAAAATTTTTAAAAAATTCACCAACGAAACACCTGGTAAATACCGAAAATCTCATGTTGTCATTTAGAGTGACACTTCCATTAAAACAAAGTATTTTCAGTAACTTATCAATGGCAAATTAGAAGTACTCCTATATTCATGAGCTATAGGATTTATGCTATTTTCAAATCAAAAAACACGTTACTATTCTTTTATTTTAATGAGAATAGTAACGTGTTTTATATGTAATATAGTTCTGTAGACAAAATGGCATCCAACTGTAAATTTTTACAAAATCCAAATGTACCGCTTAACTACTAAAATCTTATTAAGTAAAAAATCCATATTTCTTTTTACTTACTTTCTACTTTATTTCTTCTGGATAATGAACTCTTTTCTTCAAACGAATAATCCCTACTATTATTTTTGTATCTTTCTAAATTTGCGAACCAAAGTGAGTACTGTACCTGTAAGAATCATCAATATGCCGATTGCTGCACTGTTAGTTGTACTTACACCCGTCTTTGGAAGCTCCTTATATGTATATTCTTTTTTATCGGTATTACTGTTGTTTGTCTTATTAGCAAGACCATTAGGTTTGCTAGTTTCTTTATCTTTCACTAACACTTTTTGTATTGTATTTACCTCATTACCCACGGAATCTCTTACACTATATATTATTTCATAAGTACCAGCTTTAGTTATATCTATAGTTCCTTCATACGCTACTTTAGAAGTAAGGTCACCGTCTTCTTTGTCAGTAGCTGATACTCCTACTAACGGATCAAATTGATCACCCTCAGTAATTGAAGTTGTAGCAGGTACTTTTAGTATTGGTTTATCATTTTTAACTTCTTCTCTAACTTTGACCGTTACAGTTTGCTCCGCCGTTACTTCATGACCTTTAGAATCTGTAACCGTGTACGTTAATACGTAAGGTACCAGCTTTAGATGTATCTACTTCACCATCAACTTTGATTTTAGAAGTGAGATCACCGTCTTCTTTATCGATAGCTAATACTTCTGCCATTGGAACAAATGAATCTCCTACATGAATTGTCGCTCCAACAGGCACTGTTAATTTAGGTTCTAAATCTGATGTTTCTCCATTTTTCTCTACAATTACAGTCTGTGTTGCCGTTGCATTCCGCCCTTGAGAATCAACAACCATGTATTCCATAATGTATGTACCTGATTTTGAAGTATCTACATCGCCTTTATGCTTTACTTTATTTGTTAAATCACCATCTTCCTTATCAACAGCTTTTACATTTCTCATTGGATCAAACGTATCTCCTACACGTAGTGTAATGGTACTCGGTACAGTTAACTCTGGCGCTTGGTTTTCTACTGTTTTTTCGTTTTCTTTCACTGTTCCTGTAATTTTTGCCGCATCAAAAGCATTTTGGACTGATTGAACTTCAATTGAGTTCGTTCCATATTTATTAGTTGCAACTGTAAGACATGCCAATCTCAATTCAGAGAAATCAGAAGTCATGTTTAATTCATCAGTATTTGCATAATAGAAAATATCAAACATTCTATCTTCACCAATACCATTTACATTTATACCGTTATGAGTACCACCTTGTGCAATTAAATACGCAACTTTATTAATAATACTTGAGTTAAAATGAACGCCTCCATAATCCTCTCCATTTAAATCATTATATTTACTATAATCATCAGGATACGGTAGTCCTTCTGAAAAATTAATTGCAGTTGGATTTTTCATATTACGAAAAGTCGATCCCGTTTGTTCTCCTATTGTCCAGTTAAATTCTCCATTATTTATGTATTTCTCTATGGCCGTTCCCATAATATCAGATAATGCCTCGTTAATCGCCCCAGATTCTCCTGAAAATTCAAGGTTAGATTCGCTAGATGTAACCGCATGTGTAAATTCATGACCCGCTATGTCGAACGCTTTTACCATAGGATCTCCATATAAAAGCATACTAATGTTATTAATATTAGTACTAAATGCATTCTCCCAATTTTCAGGATCATTTGTTCCTCCGGAATCCCATGCATGTACAACTGAAACTACTTTTTTCCCTTTATTATCAAAACTATTACGCTTATATTTTTCTTTATAAAAATCATATACCTTTGTTGCTAAGAAATGAGCGCTTACCGCCTTTGGATCATTAAATGTTGTTGAAACGCTAGTTGTTAGTATACCAGGATAATAACTTTCTTCATTTGTAATATCTCTATAATTTACATCATATGTCTCAATTCCTTGTCCTCTTGTGTAATCAGCAAGCGCATAATTCCCACTGGTCTGTTTAGAAATACCAAATGTACGAGTTACGCCTAAATCATCTTTTCCTGTTCCAGTTAATGATGTGAAATTGCTAGTTTTATTTTCCTTAACGGATTGAACATACTCTTCACTTATTTTCAAACTTGATTCTTGTACCATATCTTTTAACATTTCACCATTATGAGCATTCACTAAATAAGTCCCAGATACATAATTTGGTGTTGTAGCAGCAAATGTAACTTGATATGCATTGCTAGCCTGCCCATGATTTTCATCAACAAAAATAACCGTCTTAACTTCTGGTTCAGAAATGAATTTAGTCTCATTTCCGTACTTTTTATAAATATATTGTTTCGCTTCTTCTTTTGATAAATTAATAGGTTTCTTTAAATCTTCTTGTGTTAAATTTTGTGCACTAGCTCCTGAAATGCTTTTAATAATACCTTTTTTATCTACGTGAGCAGTCAACTGGTGACCATACACTTCTTTTCCTTCATATATTTGTTGCATGCGCACAAGTGTAGTTCCATCATAAGAACCACGTTTTTGAAGAACCTTGTAATCTACTCCTGTTTCTGCACTAACTTGTTTTGGAGACAAAGCATGCTCCGTATTTTCCTTAAGTGCATCTTTCACTACATTCTCTGGCGCTTTTTTTGATGGTTGTGTAAGATCACCTGTACGGAACGAATCCTCTTGAATTTCAACTTGCATTTGAACAGGTTCCTCTGCATGACCTACTCCATATGGTATTACACTTGTTAAAACGAATCCTGTTGTTAATGCAACTATAGCTATTTCTTTTTTATTTCCCATGATATTTACCTCGTATAAATTTCTATTATTTATATGAAACTGCTAAAATGTATACAATCTATTCCTAACATAAAAAGATGACTTTTGTAATCTACAAAAGCCACCTCTTCAATATGTAATATCCCTAAAATGTTTTTAATACATAATTTCTATACAAAAAAGAAAAAAGCATTCATTAACGAGCATTTTGCAATACTTTTATTAGGTCATTTATATTTTCAACTTTCTGCTGAAACTGATCAAGTCTGCTATGTAGCGATGAAGGATTTTTATCTTCAGTTGAAATAACTTGTTTTAATTCGTTTTCTAATTTATCATACACATCAAAGAAATTATCAAATTCTACACTTACAAGCTCTTCATTTTCGCGATAGAATCTTTTTGCTTCTATATAAGTCATATATGATTTATTTAAAAATCCTAATGAAATTAAATATTTAGAAGTGTTTTCTTGATAAATAGCAATATCACATGCCATTTTAATATCAGAATAAGTCTTTTGAACGAGACAATGCAATTCAAAAATCTTAAACTTTAATCCATTATTCATTTCATTCCCTCCCATCGTATCTATTCTACATAAAATTAGAATATTATACAAAGAAAATTATTAGCATAAAATTGACAATTAAAAAAATAACTTAAGGATAAACAAAATCCCTCTCATTATAAATTATAGTTGCGGAGCATTTACCAACATAACAGAAAAATAAAAAACGAAAAGAATAAATCTTTCCGCTCTTAGAGTAATAAATACATTTCATATTGCGCTAAAGAATTCTTTTCAAATCCACATTTCTTTAAAAAACCCTCCAATAAATTATTGTTAGGAAACCCAATTGATAAACTTGATAAATGTAATTCTTCTCTTGCTACTTGTAATAATGTCATCCCAACACCAATATTTCTATAATCTTTGTCTACGAAAATAAAACTAATTTTACCTTGTTCATTTACACATAGAGAGCCTTTTAACTCATTATCGACATATGCACCATAAAATATATTATTTGTTTGTTCGATATAATCAATATCATTTTGCCAATTTATATGGAAGTTTAACCATTTCTGAATTTCATCTTTAAAAGTTGGAAATTCTAATTGTTTTACTTCAATATCCTTACAATCTTTATTCATTATTTTAGTCAAATCATTTAAATTATAATAAGAAAGATCGTACACTTTTTCATAGCCCAACTTATTATAAAAATGAATCGCTCGGTCGTTTCCTACAATGACTTCGAGAAAAAGTTGCTTACATCCATGTTGAATCGCCTCTTCTTTATGCAGTTCAAATAATTTTCGACTCACACCAATACCGCGATAATTAGGATGAACCGCTAATGTTCCGCAGCGCATAGTCTTTATACTTTCATAATCCTTTATACCACCTAGTATTACGCCAACAGATTTGTCACCGTCTAAAGCAAGAAAAGAATGTTCTAGCAAATTACCTTCTGGTCCCAAAAAACGTTGTATAAAATCCTCTTTTGAAACCTCCATCTTAATAATATAATCGGAAAATCCATCTTTAAAAGCTTCATATACTAAATCAATATTCACTTCACTACACCTTTTATATTGAATCATATAAAATTGCCCTCCAATTGCTTGTATTAACCTCAACATGTACCCATATAATATATTCCATCTATTATAAATTTCAGCTCTTAATTTGAAATGAACGGGCATTTCCCTACATATAACTTACTATTAATTTGTTTTATAACAAACGGTGCAATATCTCCATTTTGAATTTTAATTCCTGGCATATCCACTAAACTCTCTTTTATATTTCCTATACCATTCCCCTCTATAACAAATGGTAATCTAACAACCGTCCAATCTACATCACTACTTTGGAGAATTTGTAACTCTTTATATTTATCTTGCATCATTTTTGGTAAAAATAATTTAAACAAGTTAGCCCCCATTTTATTTACAATCCCTTTCTGATCTCCAACAACATTTATAGAGCCACCAGAAATAAGAATATAACGTTTTATTTCATATTCCTTCATTACTTTTAAAATATGCTTTGTAACTGTACTAAAAATATAAGATTCATTTTTCGGTTGACCGACAGCATTAATCACAGCTCTACAACCTTGAAGTAATTCCTGGATTGAAGAAAAATCACGGGCATCTCCAATGATAACCTCTATATTCTCATTATTTATCGGCATATTTTTAGAATTTCTCGTTAATATTTTCACTTGAAATCCCTGTTCTAACGCTTCATTTATGAGGAATTTCCCGACTTTTCCATTCGCACCCAAAATAGCTATTTTATTTGTAGTTTCCAAGCTTAAAACCCTCTAACTATCTATTATTTACTACATTAATCTCATAAACACGTAAAAAAGCAATTAAATGCTCACATGCTCTTTCGCATGCTAGCATTTTAAAGATTTTTTGTTCTTCTTTCGTTTTATCATTCGCTTGATCTGAAGCAGCTTTTAAACATAGAAATGGTTTTTTATTTATTTGACACACATAGGCGAAAGCTGCTACTTCTTGATCAACTGCCAATGCTCCATATACGGTATGGAGTAAATATCTCATTTCTGAACTACGAATACGTTGATCTCCTGATAAAAATGTACCGAAATGTATTGGATCATACGATCGTATTTTTTTTATTCTTCTTACAAGTGATTTTGTTGTTTCAATAGGTGCTGTTCTACCGTTATATAAATTAAAAACATTTTCCCCTGAGCCAGCAGCAGTAACATCGTGTTGTATTGCGTTTAGTGCCACTACAATATGACCGTTTTTCACCTTGTTTGATAAACTTCCGCATATTCCTGTCATAAACAACTCATCTGGCTGAAACTCACTAATTAACAATTGTACACAACTAGCGCAGCTTACTTTACCGACACCAGTAACAACTGATATAATTTCCAGCTCATTAATAGTATGAAAATGAAATTCCCAAGCTGCTCTTTTTTCAACACGTTCACTCGGATAATGTTGATGCAAATATGTCAGTTCTGGTTCCCATGCAGATACAATTGCAATACGTTTCATTACACGCTTCACTTCCCCTATTGTCATTTAAATAAGTTATCTATACTTTCTCGTTCATAATCTGGAATCCATTCTTTGTATTTCTTATATAAATCTCGTATTATTTCTTTATTCTTCGCAATTACTTCACATCCTCTATCATCATACATAAACATGACAATATCTTTCGTTTCATTTATGAGAAATACATCTGGATAAGAAATTTCTTTTTTTCGTCCAAATCGAGGATACAGAGCAGAGAAATCCTCATGATTAGCAGCTTGTATAAGCGATTCATACTTAATATCTTCTACGAGACATTTTAAAGAAAATTGATATGTACAATATAAAGTGAAACTTTAATCAGTGGGGGTTTTGTTCATCCCCACTGATTATCAGCCCTCACCAATCGGGCTTTTAGGGGCAGTTGATTCCCACCTACCTTCTTTGCTTTCGCTGAATTTTGAGGTGGGGGTCTTACTGCCCGTTAATGCGGGATAAATCTGCTTCTTCATCTTCAAATAGAAACGGTAACGTTTCTTGTCTTATATGAAATCTTAAATCTCTTTTCTTAATATATTTATTGTATACATTTATTTTCTGTGGAGTTTTTATGTTTTCCTTTTTAAATCTATAAACATTTGTCACTACAAACACTACATCTTCTTTTGAAAATATGTCTTCAAATAAGAATTTATTATATGTATATAGTTGAGAAAAGTATTCCATATTTAAATCGTCGGTTCCTTCTACAATTTGATATTTATCTTTTCCGAAATCAAAATGTAAATGATTTTCCCACTGAGATAATAAGTAGGGTCCTAATGTAACTCCTGGAAATGCTTGATTCATATATTCTTTTAATTGTATTTCCTTGTCCTTTCTACTGTACAATTCTTTTTAAATCCCAATATGCTTCTTCTAGCCACGGGTGTATAACTTTCAATGTATCTTTCCTTTCCCACAAATATGAAATATATACAAAAGCTGCTTTTTCCAAAGATTTTTCCAATCCTTTTTTTATTTCTATTAAATATGGTGGTGTCCCTTTTTGATCCCATTCTATTTTATCTGCAACAAATAATACTAAATCCATTTTCGTTGCATGTTTACGCAACGTTGTATGGCAACAAATTGCATTTAAAATTTCTTCATCTTCTACTTTAAATATTTCTTTTGCGATTACTCTCGATAATTTTTGATGAATAATCATAGGAAATTTTCTTTCTGCTTCCACTATTTCTACCCCAAATTCTTCAGCAACTGCAATCCGCTCCTCATTCGGAAAAATGCCACTAATATCATGTAAATATCCTGCAATTGCTGCTTTTTCTTTATCTACGTGAAACTTTTCCGCAATCTTTTTTGCCTCATTTGCCAAACGCATTGAATGTTTATATGTAAACTCTTTATTATATTTTAGTAGAAAATCTTTAATATCATTTTCTATTTTTCCAGTTGGAGTAAATGAATATATATCATTATATAGCATAGAAAATCCCCCTTATAACTAACTTTCAGTATAATGTAGAATCTAAATATCCTTGTTATTTTATATTCGTTATTAATCTTTTTACTCCTTTTTAATACGTTACATGAAATTTTATACAGAATCATCGCTACAAGTACATAAATGTTTGATATTATAGTAATGTTGATGATTTGTAAGGAAAGGAACTACACAATGAATAAAAATATATTAATTATTGATGATGATAAAGAGATTGTTGAATTACTTGCTGTTTATTTGCGAAATGAAGGCTATAACATTTATAAAGCTTATGATGGCGATGAAGCATTGCAAAAGGTTTCTACATATGAAGTTGACCTTATGATTTTGGATATTATGATGCCAAAACGAAACGGATTAGAAGTTTGTCAGGAAGTACGTGAAAATAATACTGTACCAATTCTAATGCTTAGTGCAAAAGCAGAAGATATGGATAAAATATTAGGTCTTATGACAGGTGCCGATGATTATATGATCAAACCATTCAATCCATTAGAATTAGTAGCTAGAGTAAAAGCTTTATTACGAAGATCCTCTTTCCAAAATGCTACTTCGCAAAAGAATGAAGATGGTATTATTCGTATTCGCTCTGTTGAAATACACAAACATAATCATACTGTTAAAGTAAATGGAGAGTATATTAAACTCACTTCTATTGAATTCGATATTTTATATTTACTTGCGAGTAATACAGGAAGAGTATTTAGTTCAGAAGAAATTTTCGAACGCGTTTGGAATGAAGATGGTTATGGTTCAAATAAGACGGTAATGGTCCATATTAGCAACTTACGGGATAAACTTGAAACAGTAATGAATGGAGAAAAATTGATTCATACTGTTTGGGGAGTTGGCTATAAAATTGAGAAATGAAGCATTTGATATATTAAAAGATATTCCTAAATGGAAACTTATTTTTTGGCTCTTATTAGCTATCACACTCACTCCTATTACTGAATTAATTATTTATCGCCTCGTTACGAGTGTAATTGAGAGTTCACTTACTCTAACCGAACTTGGTAAAGAATTCATTCGAATTTTTGGTTATGAAAAGTATAAAGGGATTAAAGAGTCTTTATGGATGATGATTGTTTCTTATTTGTTTTTATTTTCTATTTTTTCATCCTATCTTTACATTTTTTATCGTCACGAGAGAAAACTTTACTATGAAACTTGTATTAAAAAAATGATAGAAGAAATTCGTTACATTGCAAATGGAAACTTCAATCATAAAGTTTCTATTGTAAATCATAACTATCTGGAAGAGTTAGCAATCGGGGTCAATGAAATTGTTGAACAATTAAAAGTCTCAATTGATGAAGAAAGACAAGCGGAACAAGCAAAAAGTGAACTTATTACAAATGTATCACATGACTTACGCACTCCTCTTACTTCTATAGTTGGATACGTAAATTTAATCCATCATGATAATTATAGAGATGAAGTGGAATTGCGATACTATATTCAAGTCATTTACGATAAAGTAACTCGTCTTAATGCATTAATGAATGACTTGTTCGAATATACACGTGTTCAAAATAAAGAATTAAGCTTGTATTCTGTCCCTATTGATATTGTAGAGTTACTTGGACAATTAACTGTTCAATTCCGCATACAGGTTCAAGAAGCTAATATAGAATGTCGGCCTTCTTTCCCGTCTCAAAAGCTCATGGTATTAGCTGATGGTGACAAATTAGTGCGTGTGTTTGAAAATCTTATTATAAACGCTATCGCTTATGGAAGCGAAGGTCGCTATATTGACCTTACTGCTTATGAAAGCAATAATATGATTACAATTGATATAACAAATTACGGACAACCTATTCCTAGTACGGATTTACCTCATATTTTTGAACGTTTTTATCGCGTTGAGAAATCACGCTCTACAAACACTGGTGGATCTGGACTTGGATTAGCAATTGCAAAAAGTATAGTCGAGTTGCATAAAGGAACAATTGAAGTATATAGTGATGACGAAAAAACAACATTCACCGTAAAACTACTTCCATACAAATGTTAATATTACAAATAAAAAGTTCAATTTCTTATCATATAAGAAATTGAACTTTTTCTATTATTTCCCTAAATTTAATAATCCTTTATAATTCTTTAGAAATTCTTTACCTTTTCTTTCTTCCTAATTAAGCATTCCTTTTTACAATACTATTATTGATGTCATAATAGGAGGATCGCTTATGCAATTCTTAAAAAAATTCGCTATTTTATTATTATCTTTTTTCATTACTGCACTTATCGTTTTATATTTTTACCTTTATGTAAATGGTCCGATTATTCAAGCTAAATCAGCTATTTTAATAAATGCTAATTCGGGTGAAATTGTTTATAAAAAAAATGAAGAAACTCCAGTACAATCAGCTACTTTATCTAAATTAATGACAGAATATATCGTATTGGAGCAACTAAATGATAGAAAAATACAGTTAGATGACTTCGTACAAATAAGTAACGAAGTTTTCCGAGTAGAGACAAGCCCTATACAAGTAACATCGAATGATAAAACAACGGTTCGTGATTTACTTCATGCATTGCTACTGGCAGGGAATAATCGTTCTGCACTCGCTCTAGCAGAACACATTGCTGGAAATGAAGATAACTTTACAATATTAATGAATAAAAAAGCAAAAGAACTACAGTTATTACAACCATCTCCATTTCTAAACTCTACTGGAATTAATCATGATACAAATAAACAATCAACTACAACAGCAATAGACGCAGCTAAACTAGCTGCACGATTAGTAAAAGATTTTCCAGATGTATTGAATATTACGAAACTAACCTCTTACCAATTTACCTTCAAAGATTCCCAGGTTTTCAATACGAATAAAATGATATATTCCCTTAATGAAAACATTAAACTTCAAGGTGTTGATGGCTTACAAACTAGTTTTTCAACTAACGGTAATTATAGTTTTGTCAGTACAGCAGAACTAGGAGATACTAGACTAATTTCAGTAATATTAGATGCAGATGAAGAAAACATCTCATTTATTGAAACAAAAAAGTTGCTACAGTATGGTTTTGATCCTTCCTCGTACTCTGCACTCCAAGCTTTTAAAGACACCCTTACATCTTGGACAATATTGCTTCAGTTTAAAAACTTAATTATACAAACTATAATGATTTTCTTAATCATTACCACCTTAATGTTTTTACATATACGTCAGAAAAAATCCGAGGATTTCAATTAAGAAATCTTCTTATATATAAAAACCGACTTGCGTTTAAGATGCAAGTCGGTTTCTAATTCTATAATCCTCTTCCAATCAAATTTGCTGAAACTGGTTGCAAGTTTAACTCCCTCGCCCATATAGATAGCTGACCAATATGATGGATTTCATGTACGATTACATGTCTTAAAACTTCACCGTATGTATATGTTTTATCTGTCCACGAAGCATTAAACATCTTACATTCTAGACTAGATGACCACAACTGCAAAAAAGCTTTTAATTCTCGTTTATATAAATCAGATAACGCTTTCACTTGTTGAATCGATTGATAATCTTTAAATTGCGGTTCTCTATCATCTTCTCCTTGAAGAGCACTAATCCAACTATACTCTACATCTACAATATGAAATAATGTTTCTAAAATACCCCCAACACCACCAACACGTTTGCAAAGTAAATCTTCCTCTGAAAGTTGTTCACACCACTTAAACCAATCTTCTCTTACTTGCCAATTATATTGAAATAATGTGTACACATTTATCTCTCCCCTACTCCAATTATCCACCTAACAGCATCTGTTATATAATGTGGTTCATCTTTTTGAATATAATGACCACTTTGTTCTGCAATTATTAGTTTATTTTTGTTTGATAATCGTAATAATTCTTCTTGCAATTGTAACCATTTTATTTGTGCATCTTGCGAATAAAAAGCTTTTTTACCAGCTGCTAACACGACGAGTGGAATATTTCTCGTTGACTGACAATATTTATCTGCTTCACCCAGACTAAACATAAACTCTTCATAAGAACTTTCATGTACAAATTGTTTATAGTAAGCTTCTTGAAATTCTGGAGACATGATTTGCAAAAATGCTTCTTTATAATTTACTGGTGTAGAATCAACCAAAACCATTCCCAACATATCTTCAGGATAAAAATCCGTAAATAAACGTGCATTTATACCACCAAAAGAATGTCCTACAAAAATATAAGGTGGCTTCAGTTGTAAAAGATTTAAGCATGTTCTCAAATCTTTTACCATTTCAGAACTAATACGTTTCTTGGAACTCTTCCCGCTTTTGCCTAATCCAGCCCGATCGTATGTAAGTACCGTACCATATTCCGTCAGTCCTTCAGCAATTTGATTCCATGCCTTCGAATAATCGCCATAGCCTGATTCCAATATAATAACAGGCTGCTGCTTCTTTCCTTGGAGTATTTTCGTATACATTTTAAAATCAGTAACTTGTATATATTCCTCTATACATTTAACCATTGACAATCACTTCTCTTCGGCCAAGTTCCTCTACAGCGTGATTAATTATTTCATTTACAGATAAAGAACCATCCAATACGATATCTGAATTCGGCTTAACAGTATGAATTGCCTCTAAATAAGCTTTTCTCGCATATGTCATGTAATGTTCCAAATCATTATATATTTCATCTATTGTACCTTCCTTAAAATCTCGCAAAATCCTTCTAGCCATCGCAATATCTAAAGGCGTATCAATAAATATAGTTACATCAATGAATTTTCGCATCTCACTATTTAAGTATGCAAAAGGATAATCTACAATAATATAGTCTAAGGTATTATTTTGTATAAGTTGCTCAATATCATGAATTAATGGTGTTAATACCCACTCGTCGTAATTCGCCCCATCATCAATCCATTTACAAATATCAGCGGGACAGTTATCAAATGTATAACTATCAAAATATAGAGCTTTTGAGTTTTTAAACTTATGCTTTAATCTTTCTGTAATTGTAGTTTTACCTCCCCCCGAAACAGCTGCAATTGAAATTATTTTTGTTTTATTATCCACTATACCCACCAAGCCCCTTTTGTTAACATAACATAATTATAAATCACTATTGTTGCTACTTCTTCCATTCATATTCTAACATACTCATTTCCCATAAATTCCAATACGTTTCTCCTACTCTTTTTGACTCTCTTAATAAGCCTTCTTTTACAAACCCTATTTTTTCGTAACATGAAATGGCCGATGTATTAAAATCATACACACCAAGAGTTACTCTATGTAGTTTTAATTCGTCAAAAGCAATATGAAGTACTGCTTTAATCATATGTTTTCCTATAGAACGTCCTCTCATCTTTGTATTACCAACTAATACTTTTCCAATTCTAGCGGACTTATTAATATTATCTATTTGCCCAAGCGAAATATGACCAATAACGTCTGAAGTCTCTTCATCTACCACTTTGAAAGCGAGTGTATTTGCACTTTCTATATACTTCTCTAATTGCTGTTCGTCTAAAGGAAATGTGAAGGCATTTCCTGACCATTGTATTAGAAATTCTTCGGAATTAATCCAGTTTATTAATTGTTTAAAATCAGATTTTTTAAAGATTTCTAGTTTGATCATTTCCATGCTCCTTTCGTACATCACTCTTTATAGCCTCAAACTTATTTCTATATAAAGAATATATTCTCCTTTTATATGAAATTAAAATAAAGCCATTCATGTGAATGGCTTTATAAAAAAACATAATTATGCTTTTTTCCTATGTCAACAATAGTTCAATAGCTTCAATTTTACATACAGATATAATTACCGTAACTACGCCAGCACTATTAGCAAGCCTTACAACATCACAAGTTACTGAAGAAACAGTTCCTTCAAAATTATTTCCTGTTGTAGTAATGCGCACTGCACTGTGTACTAATTTTTTAAGCTCGTCTCTAATTCCTTGAACACAGCAACAATCGCATTTTTTATTTTGTTCTTCATGTTCTTTTTTACACTCTTCGAAAGCATCCCAACAATCATCCTGTTTACATCTACACTTCTTTTTACAATTATTAAATCGAGACCCCAAAACCTCACCCCCTAATCCTTTCTATTAATAAAGTATGTCCACTTGCTTAAAAGGGTACGAGGCAAAAACATAGAAAGGAAAAAACAAACACTTGTACTAAACACTCTTTTCATTATTAATTATAAAAACAGACCTCTCATAATTAATATGTTGTTTAATGAGGAGAGTTGGATTCTGCTGTATTTAATGTTTAGATCCACTTTCTAAAACAAATCTTTTTTCTTTTAATAGGCCCCCCTCTCCCCGAAAGACGCACCTGTTTTTCCTTCGCTATTGTGAAATATACATTCAGAGAAGTGTACTCCAAAATAAGATATTATTTATAATCAGAATGTTTTCTTTAACAAATGTTCATGGGAAAATACCATAACTAGTAGTTCTGTCTATTATCTCTTAAAAATTAGCATTGTTTGTATGAACTCTATATCTAGTAGAAAATACTCTATCATATAAAAGGAAAATAGTAGGTTAATAAACAAGCCATTTTTTTATTAAAACATAGAATAATATGAACACTATTAAAAGGAGGTAGAAATGAATGTCTTGGAAAAATGATTGCTGGAGTTCTCAGAAAAAGCATTGTTGTGATGATTGGTGGAAATCTAAAGAAAAGTGTCATCGTGATGATGACTGGTGGAAATCTAAAGAAAAGTGTCATCGTGATGATGATTGGTGGAAATCTAAAGAAAAGTGTCATCGTGATGATGATTGGTGTTCTAAACGAAATAAGTGTCGCTGTAATTGTTTCTTTATTTGTTGCCATTGTAAAAGGAAAAATTGGTAATATTTTCGATGTCAACTGAAAGGAAAGAATATGTCTTTTGGGACCACTCGGGCTTTTACGGATAGTTGATCCCACACCTACTTCCTTACTTTCGTTGAATTTTGAGGTGGGGGCCTTACTGCCCGGCAAATAGCGGGATAAATACTAGAATGTAATATATAAAAAGCTGACTGAGTATAGTCAGCTTTTTGTCAATGAACACGTAAAGGCTTAAACAGACAGACATATATATTTACTGATTGGTGGGGTATTGAGAAAAAAAGCTGACTCTTATAAATCGATTTTTTAATTACTTCACGTACGCATAAAACTTTAGATGCTTATTGATTTGACGAATTCACCAATATTTTCATCAAAAAATTCATGCTATCTTTAATTAGTGCAATGCTTCATTGCTTAACGATTATCTTCAGGAGCCCTATAGACAATCGGGGTTTCTTTTATTTAAATAAAAATTTTGTTTAAACTTTACAAAACTCACCTATATTAAAATACCTTCTAAAATCCCTATTAAACATTTATAATACTTTTAAATGGTTTAAATTCTACAATCAGTAATGGAGGCATTTTAATGGGAAACATCCCAAAAATATCATCACACCAATCAAATCCAAATATACCCTCACAGCAAGTGAACCCTAATACCCAACAAGGTAATATAAAAAAAACAAGACGCCGTATTATAACTACTTTAGTCTTTATATTACCTATAATTTTTGTCGTGCAATATTCTCTGAATAACCAACAAGAAATGATTAAAGAAAAACAAATCACGCTTAATACGGAGCAACAAAAATTATCTTCTGTAAAGAAGGATGGGCATTCCCTTAACAATGATGTCAAGGCTTTAACAAGTAGTGAAGAAGAAATTTTAAAATTCGCAAGGAAACTGTATGGATTTTCTAAACCGAATGAAACTATATTTCAAATAACTGAATAAAATTACACTGCATTACCCAAAAGGCGATTTGAAGATAATCGCCTTTTTATATTTAATCTCTAAAGGAATCATACGAATCTCTCTTTCTATCATATAACTACTTTGTTTAATTTGTTAAAATACAATCACTTGTCCATTTCACTTTACTCTATCATTACATTTACTATTAGTAATACGATTTTTAGAGGTGATAAATAATGGACGAGTTTTTATCTTTTGCTGCACATAATCCGAGTTCTATTGGACCTACACTTCCACCTGTTCAACCCTTTCAATTCCCTACCGGTCCCACCGGTTCTACAGGATCAACTGGACCAACCGGGCCAACTGGACCAACTGGATCAACTGGACCAACTGGATCAACCGGATCAACTGGACCAACTGGATCAACTGGACCAACTGGATCAACTGGATCAACCGGACCGACTGGACCAACTGGACCAACTGGACCAACTGGACCAACTGGATTTAATCTTCCTGCTGGGCCTGCATCTATTACTTTGACTTCTAACGAAACCACAGCATGTGTATCCACTCAAGGAAATAATACTTTATTTTTTTCTGGGCAAGTATTAGTAAACGGTAGTCCTACTCCAGGGGTAGTGGTCAGTTTTTCATTTAGTAACCCAGCTCTTGCTTTCATGGTTCCTCTTGCTGTCATTACCAATGCTTCAGGTAACTTTACCGCTGTATTTCTAGCCGCTAATGGGCCTGGAACAGTAACTGTTACTGCTTCACTTCTTGATTCTCCTGGAACAATGGCTAGCGTCATTATTACCATTGTGAATTGTCCGTAATAATTATATGAACTGCACCCCAATTGTTAGACACAGTCTAACAATTGGAGGTGCAGTTTT